>JAVEDJ010000106.1 GCA_030841025.1 Actinomycetota bacterium | reverse complement strand
GAGACCGCCGACCGCGTCGCGCAGTCGGTCTGCCCCTACTGCGCCGTCGGCTGTGCCCAGAAGGTCTTCGTCAAGGACGAGCAGGTCATCCAGATCGAGGGCGACCCCGCCAGCCCCATCTCGCGCGGCCACCTCTGCCCCAAGGGCTCCGCCAGCAAGCAGCTGGTCACGGGGCCGCACCGCCAGCAGAAGGTGCTCTACCGCGCGCCGTACGCCAAGGACTGGACCGAGCTCGAGCTCGAGACCGCGATGGACATGGTCACCGACCGCGTCCTGGAGGCGCGCGACAAGGGCTGGCAGGACAACGATCCCGACGGTGACTTCGTGCGCCGGACCCTGGGCATCGCCAGCCTGGGTGGGGCGACGCTGGACAACGAGGAGAACTACCTCATCAAGAAGTTGTTCACCGCTCTCGGCGCCATCCAGATCGAGAACCAGGCCCGCATATGACACTCCGCCACAGTCCCCGGTCTGGGGACCTCCTTCGGTCGCGGCGGAGCGACGGACTACCAGCAGGATCTCGCCAACTCTGACTGCATCATCATCATGGGCTCCAACATGGCGGAGGCCCATCCGGTCGGCTTCCAGTGGGTCGTCGAGGCCAAGCGGCGGGGCGCGAAAATCTTCCACATCGACCCGCGGTTCACCCGGACGAGTGCGTTGGCCCACGAGTACGTCCCGCTCCGGGCCGGTTCGGACATCGCCTTCCTCGGTGGCGTCGTCAACTACATCCTGAGCAACGACCTCGCGTTCCGCGACTACGTCGTGCCCTACACCAACGCGTCGTTCCTCATCGACGACAACTACCTGGACACGGAGGACCTCGACGGCCTGTTCAGCGGGTACGACGCCGAGACCGCGAGCTACGACCCGGCGTCCTGGCGCTACGAGGGCGCACCGGCGATGCCCGAGGCCGGTGACCGGCCACCGGCGGAGGCCAAGCAGCACGCGACCGGTGACCAGCACGGCTCCGGCGGCGCCAAGCTCGAGGGCGTCAGCATGAATCCGCCCGCGGACCCCACCCTCGAGCACCCGCGGAGCGTCTACCAGATCCTCAAGCGGCACTTCGCGCGCTACACCCCCGAGATGGTCGAGGACGTCTGCGGGACGCCCAAGGAGCAGTTCCTCGAGGTGTGCAAGGCCTGGACCGCCAACTCCGGCCGCGAGCGCACCGCTGCGGTCGTCTATGCCGTCGGCTGGACCCAGCACACGGTCGGGGTGCAATACATCCGCACGGCCGCGATCATCCAGCTGCTGTTGGGCAACATGGGTCGGCCCGGCGGCGGCATCATGGCGATGCGCGGCCACGCGAGCATCCAGGGGTCCACGGACATCCCCACGCTGTTCAACCTGCTGCCCGGCTACCTCCCGATGCCCTCGCCGCACGAGGGCCGGATCCTCGAGGACTACGTCTCGAGCGTCCGCGGTGACAAGCAGAAGGGCTTCTGGCGCAACGCCGACACCTACATCGTGTCGCTGCTCAAGGAGTACTGGGGCGACGCTGCAACACCGGACAACCAATTCTGCTTCGACTACCTGCCCCGCATCACCGGTGACCACGGCACCTACCGCACGGCGATGGACATGGTCGACGGCAACGTCTTCGGCTATTTCCTGCTCGGCCAGAACCCCGGAGTCGGTTCAGCACACGGCCGGCTGCAACGGCTGGGCATGGCCAACCTCGACTGGATGGTGGTCCGCGACCTCGCGATGATCGAGAGCGCGACGTTCTGGAAGGACTCGCCCGAGATCGAGACCGGCGAGATCGTGCCCGAGGAGTGCCGGACGGAGGTGTTCTTCTTCCCCGCCGCCTCGCATGTGGAGAAGGAAGGCACGTTCACGCAGACCCAGCGAATGCTCCAGTGGCGGGAGAAGGCCGTCGAGCCCAAGGGGGACCAGCGCTCCGACCTCTGGTTCTTCTACCACCTCGGCCGGCGGCTCAAGGAGCGCCTGGCCGCCAGCACGAGGGACCGCGACCGGCCTCTCGTCGACCTGTGGTGGGACTACGACGTGCACGGCGACGAGCCGAGCGCCGACCACGTGCTGCGCCGCATCAGCGGTCAGGACATCGCCACCGGTCGGCAGTTGAGCGGATACATGGAGCTCAAGGCCGACGGCTCGACGCTGTCCGGTTGCTGGATCTACAGCGGCGTCTACGCCGACGGCGTCAACCAGGCCAACCGCAAGAAGCCTCACGACGAGCAGGACGACTACGCGCTGGAGTGGGGCTGGGTCTGGCCCTACAACCGCCGCATCCTGTACAACCGGGCCTCGGCCGATCCGGCGGGCAAGCCCTGGAGCGAGCGCAAGAAGTGCGTCTGGTGGGACGAGGAGAAGGGCGAGTGGACCGGCCTCGACGTGCCGGACTTCGAGAAGACGAAGCCCCCGACCTACGTGCCGCCCGACGATGCCGTTGGCGTCGAGGCCCTCCGGGGTGACGACCCGTTCATCATGCAGGCCGACGGCAAGGGCTGGCTGTTCGTCCCGAGCGGCCTGGTCGACGGCCCGTTGCCGGCGCACTACGAAGCGCACGAGTCGCCCGTCCGCAACCCCATCTACGGCCAGCAGGGCAACCCGACCCGCAAGGTCTACGCCCGCTTCGACAACCCCTCGAACCCGTCGCCGCCGGAGCCGCACACGGAGGTCTTCCCGTTCATCTTCACGACCTCCCGGCTGACCGAGCACCACACCGCGGGTGGCATGAGCCGCTGGCTGCCCTACCTCTCGGAGCTGCAGCCCGAGATGTTCGTCGAGGTCTCCCCCGAGCTCGCGCGTGAGCAAGGGCTGGAGCACCTCGGCTGGGCCACCATCGTCACGAGTCGCGCGGCCATCGAGGCGAGGGTCATGGTGACCGACCGGATGAAACCGTTGCGGCTGCGCGAGCGCACCGTCCACCAGGTATGGCTGCCGTACCACTGGGGATCGGTCGGCCTGGTCACCGGTGACCCTGCCAACGACCTGTTCGGCGTGTCACTGGACCCCAACGTGCTGATCCAGGAGAGCAAGGTGGCGACCTGCGACGTCCAGCCCGGGCGCCGTCCTCGCGGCAAGCAGCTGTTGGAGTTCGTCGAGGGCTACCGCCGGCGCGCCGGAATCACCGTGGAGACTGGTAGCCACATCACGACCGTGGGACCGCGGGCAGACAATGCCCACATCGAAAACGCGCACGACGGCGCCACGGATGGCGAGGGTCGACAGTGAAGAAGACAACGGCGATCACCAGGAACAGCCTGTCCGGGCCGCTGGACGACGTGGCCGCAGACGCGGGCCACCTCGAACACCCACCCCGCGTGGGCTTCTTCACCGACACGTCGGTGTGCATCGGGTGCAAGGCGTGCGAGGTCGCCTGCAAGGAGTGGAACCTCGTCCCGGAGACCGGCTTTGACCTGTTGGGCATGTCCTTCGACAACACCGGCGAGCTCGGGGCGAACTCGTGGCGACACGTCGCGTTCATCGAACAACAGGCACCGTCCCGCGCCCCGGAACAAGCCAAGGCCACCGTCGATCTGCCGATGCCGTCCTTCGACCTGCCCGGCGCCGGAAGCGGTGCCGAGAGCCGCACCGACTTCCGTTGGCTGATGTCCTCCGACGTGTGCAAGCACTGCACGCATGCAGGCTGCCTCGACGTGTGCCCCACGGGTGCGCTGTTCCGCACGGAGTTCGGGACCGTCGTCGTACAGCAGGACATCTGCAACGGCTGCGGCTACTGCGTCTCCGGCTGTCCCTACGGCGTCATCGAACGCCGCGAGGGCGACGGCCGCGCCCACAAGTGCACGCTGTGCTACGACCGGCTCAAGGGCGGCAGCCAGCCGGCCTGCGCCCAGGCCTGCCCCACCCAGTCCATCCAGTTCGGCCCGCTCGACGAGCTGCGCCAGCGAGCAGCCGCCCGCGTCGACGAGCTGCACGCCGGTGGCGTCACCGAGGCCCGGCTCTACGGCGAGGACCCGAACGACGGTGTCGGCGGGGACGGTGCCTTCTTCCTCCTGCTCGACGAACCGGAGGTCTACGGGCTGCCGCCCGACCCCGTCGTGCCGACGCGCGACCTGCCCCGCATGTGGGGCTTCGCCGGTGCGGCCGCCGGCGCGATGCTCACCGCAGTCGTCGCGGTCTTCGCGGGGAGCCGGCGCCCGTGAGCGAGCGCAGCCGATCCCACCGCAAGGGGAAGGGCGCGGACGACGGCTCCCGCGAGGCACCGATGGTGCCGCGAGCGTCGTTCGAGTCCTACTACGGCCGGCCGATCCTCAAGGCGCCGGTGTGGGAAGACGACATCGCCTATTACTTCTTCCTCGGCGGCCTCTCCGCCGGCTGCGCGTTGCTCAGTGCCGGCGCGGATATCACCGGCCGGCCGGCGCTGCGCCGTGGCACGCGCGTCGGTGGCTTCGCCGCACTCGGCCTCGGCAGCGTCTTCCTCATCAAGGACCTGGGCCGGCCGGAACGTTTCCTCAACATGCTGCGGGTCTTCAAGCCGACCTCGCCGATGAGCGTGGGCACGTGGATCCTGACGGCCTACGGGCCGGCGATAGGCACCGCGGCGATCAGTGAGCTGCAGCCGGCGTGGCTGCGCCGGTCGCTGCCGGGTCGTCTGATCGATGCCCTCGCCCGTCCCGCCGGCCTGTCCGCCGCGGCCCTGGCCCCTGCCGTCGCGTCGTACACCGCCGTGCTGCTCTCGCACACCGCGGTCCCGGCCTGGAACGAGGCCCAGGAGGAGCTGCCGTTCATCTTCACCGGCAGCGCCGCCGCGAGCGCGGGTGGCCTGGGCATGATCGTGGCGCCGGTGGCGGAGGCCGGGCCGGCGCGCCGCCTTGCGCTGTACGGCGCCGCGGTCGAGCTGGCGGCGTCCCGCCGACTGGAATCCCGGCTGGGGATCGTCGACGAGGTCTTCCACACCGGCGTGGCCGGCCGGCAGCTGCAGTGGGCCGGTCGGCTGACCGCCGCGGGAGCGATCGGCGGCGCCCTGCTGGGGCGGCGCAGCCGCGCGGCAGCGGTCGCGTCCGGCGCCGCGCTACTGGCGGGCGGGCTCTTCGAGCGGCTCGGCCTGCTCAACGCCGGCAGGCAGTCCACCAAGGACCCGCGCTATGTCGTCGAGCCTCAGCGCGCGCGGCTCCGGGCCCGCGACGTTCTACACGTCGCCGTGGCCGAAATCCAGACGGGATGACTAGACAGAGCGTTTACGGGTAGAGCCGTCCGGAACGGTCCTCCGGAGATGGGTCACGCCATGGCGCTGTCATTCCTCGATCGCGACCACACGATCGCGTCACCCAGTTACAACAGATGGCTCTTCCCACCGGCCGCTCTGGCGGTGCACCTGTCCATCGGCCAGGTCTACGCGTTCAGCGTGTTCAAGACCCCCCTCGTCGATCACTTCAAGACCGACCTCACCCCCATCAGCATCATCTTCAGCATCGCCATCGTGATGCTCGGCGCCTCGGCAGCCGTGCTCGGGACCTGGGTCGAGCACAGCGGACCACGCAAGGCGATGTTCGTCTCGGCGCTGTGCTGGGCCGGCGGCTTCTTCATCGGAGCCATCGGCATCGCGACCGACCAGCTGTGGCTGGTCTACCTCGGCTACGGCGTGCTGGGCGGCATCGGCCTCGGCGTCGGCTACATCTCGCCCGTGTCCACGCTGATCAAGTGGTTCCCCGACCGTCCCGGGCTCGCGACCGGCCTGGCGATCATGGGCTTCGGTGGTGGTGCGCTCATCGCGTCGCCGCTGTCCACCAAGCTGATGTCCCTCTATTCCGACCAGGCCCAGGACTCGCTCGTCCCCACCTTCGTCACGCTCGGTGTGATCTATCTCGTCGCGATGATGCTTGGCTCGTTCACCGCCCGCGTTCCGGCACCCGGATGGGCTCCCGCGGGCTATACGCCTCGCGCGGCCGGTGCCGGCGGCATGATCACCACCGCCAGTGTGAGTGCCCGGAACGCAATCAAGACCAAGACCTTCTGGCTGCTGTGGATCGTGCTGTTCTGCAACGTCACTGCCGGCATCGGCATCCTCGAGCAGGCCAGCCCGATGATCCAGGACTTCTTCTCCGACGTCGATGCCGAAGCAGCAGCCGGCTTTGTGGGCCTCCTGTCGCTGGCCAACATGTCCGGGCGCTTCATCTGGTCGTCGACCTCGGACGTGATCGGTCGCAAGCCGATCTACATGATGTACCTGGGCGTCGGCGCCGTCTTGTACTTCATCCTCGCGTCCTCCGGGACGTCGTCGAAGGTGCTCTTCGTGGCCACGGCGGCGATCATCCTCAGCTTCTACGGCGGAGGCTTCGCCACCGTCCCGGCGTACCTCAAGGACATGTTCGGTGGCTTCGAGGTCGGCGCCATCCACGGTCGGCTGCTGACGGCCTGGTCGGCCGCCGGCGTCGCCGGACCGCTGATCGTCAACTCGATCGCCGACCACCGCAAGGCCGCCGGCTTGCAGGGCGCGGACCTGTACTCGCTGTCTCTCTACATCATGGTGGGCGTGCTGGTGGTCGGGTTCCTGGCCAACCTGGGTGTGCGGCCCGTCCCCGAACGCTTCCACGAACGGACCGGCACGGCCGCCGGTCGGGACCCGGCTGCGGCCGGCGCCGGCGGTGACGTCGACGTTCGTGACGAGAGGGAGGTGAGGAACCGATGACCACGACCGGATCCACCACTGCGGGCGGGACGCCGGCGCCGGGCCACTCTCGGCAGGACGCGATCGCCGTACCGCTGTCGATCTTCCTGTGGGTGTTGGTAGCCGTCGCGCTCGCCTACGGCGTGATCAGCACGCTCAACAAGGTGGTTCAGCTCTTCAGCTGAAACCCGGGAGCAAGGAGGCAGCTGCTCAGCGCACGATGAGCGCGGCGTCTCCCGCCGCAATCAGCTCGCCGACGACGGGGTAGCCGGGCACCTCACCGGCGACCAGCAGCCCACCCGACGTCTGCGCGTCGGCCAGCAGCAACAGTTCGTCCTCGTCAAGGTCACTGTCGAGGTGGCCCGCGACCCACTCGAGGTTGCGCCGGGTCCCGCCGCTGACGAAGCCCTCCCGCAGCGCCTCCCGGGCGCCCTCGAGGTACGGCACGGCGCGCGCGTCGACGACCGCCGTGACACCACTGGCCCGGGCCATCTTGAACAGGTGTCCCAGCAGTCCGAACCCCGTCACGTCCGTGGCGGCGCACGCACCAGAGTCGAGCGCGGCGGAGGCCGCGTCGCGGTTGAGCGAGGCCATCGACTCGACGGCGTGCGGGAACACCTCACCCGTCGCCTTGTGCCGGCTGTTGAGCACCCCGACCCCCAGCGGCTTGGTCAGCGTCAGCGGCAGGCCCGCCACCGCGGCGTCGTTGCGCAGCAGCCGGTCGGGATCCGCCATGCCGGTCACTGCCATGCCGTACTTCGGCTCCGCGTCATCGATGCTGTGCCCCCCGGCTACGTACGTCGCCGCGGCCCGGGCGACGTCGAGGCCGCCACGTAGCACCTCGCGAGCGAGCTCGAGTGGCAGCACGTCGCGCGGCCAGGCCAGCAGGTTCACCGCGACGATCGGGGTGCCGCCCATTGCATAGATGTCCGACAGCGCGTTGGCCGCGGCGATGCGGCCGAACGAGTAGGCGTCGTCGACGACCGGGGTGAAGAAGTCGGCGGTCGCCACCACGGCACGGTCGCCGTCGATGCGCACTACTGCGGCGTCGTCGCCGTCGACCAGCCCGACGAGCAGGTCACTTCCCGGCCCGTCGGGCAGGCCGCTCTGTCCCTCGATCAGGCCCGCGACCATCTGCTCGAGCTCCCCGGGCGGGATCTTGCACGCGCAGCCGCCACCGCGTGCGAACTGGGTCAGTCGGAACGGCGCCTGGACGACAGCTGTCATGCCTCGACCGTAACGGCTCGTCCCGCGGCACGTAGGGTCGCTGCCGGAGGCGTACAGGCGCCTGGTGGCCCTCGCGGTCTTCAAAACCGACGTGACCCGGGACCCGGGTCAGGCGGGTTCGATTCCCGTCCGCCTCCGCCAGCTTTGTCGGCGTGCCCGTGACGGTGCGGCTCCGGCACTGACGTTCGCGGTGTGACCTAGAGTCCGTGAGGTGTCCGAGGACCCTCGCCGCCGCGTGCCACGCACCGACGTACTGCTGCGCGACCCACGCCTTGTCGCGGCGAGCGAACGCCTCGGACCGGCGGCGGTGAAGGCATCCGTCAGCGAAGCGCAGGAGCGCGCCCGTCGTGCCGAGATCGCACCAGAACGAGTAGCCGACGCCGCGGTCGCCGCCCTGCCCGAGACGGCGACGAGCCTGCGCCGGGTCCTCAACGCCACCGGCGTCGTGCTGCACACAAACCTCGGCCGCGCCGCCCTGTCTGCCGCTGCCGTCGCCGCCGTCACGACAGCGGCCGGTGCGACCGACGTGGAGCTCGACCTCACCACCGGCCGCCGCGCACGTCGCGGCCGCGGCGCACTGGAGGCGCTCGCGGCGGCGGTACCCGACGCGGAAGCCGTGCACGTCGTCAACAACGGTGCCGCGGCGCTCGTGCTGGCCACGGTGACCCTTGCCCGCGGCCGCGAGATCGTGATCAGCCGCGGTGAGCTCGTGGAGATCGGCGACGGGTTCCGCATCCCCGACCTCCTGCTCAGCGCGGGGGCCCGGCTGCGCGAGGTGGGCACCACCAACCGCACCACGCTGGCCGACTACGAGCAGGCGGTCGGGCCCGACACGGCGCTCGTGCTCAAGGTGCACCCCTCGAACTTCTTCGTCACCGGCTTCACGTCCGCGGTGCCCGTCGATGCGCTAGCCACCCTCGACCTGCCCGTCGTGGTGGACATCGGCTCCGGGCTGCTCGAGCCGCACCCCCGACTGCCCGATGAGCCCGACGCCCGGACCTGCCTGCAGCAGGGCGCCGCGCTGGTCACGGCGAGCGGAGACAAGCTTCTCGGCGGCCCCCAGTGCGGGCTGTTGCTGGGTCGCCATGATCTCGTCGAGCAGCTGCGCCGCCACCCGCTGGCGCGCGCGCTGCGGGTCGACAAGCTCACCCTTGCGGCACTCGAAGCGACACTGCGCGGCCCGCAGACACCGACGGCGGCGGCGCTCGCGGCGTCGTACGACGGCCTGCGGCAGCGCGCGGACGCCATCGCCGCACGGCTCAACGAAACCGGCATCGACGCGTACGCCGTCGACAGCGAGGCCTCGGTGGGTGGTGGCGGTGCCCCGGACGTGGTGCTGACGAGTGCAGCGGTCAGCCTGCCTGCGACGATGGCGGAGTCGCTGCGCGTCGGGCGCACCTCCGTGGTGGGCAGGGTCCACGCCGATCGGTGCCTGCTCGACCTGCTCGCGGTGGACCCGCGTGACGACACGCTGCTCGTCGAGGCCGTGGTCGCCGAGGACGAGCAGCGCACCTGATGCACGTCGTTGCCACCGCGGGACACGTCGACCATGGCAAGTCGACCCTGGTCCGGGCCCTGACCGGCATGGAGCCCGACCGCTGGGCCGAGGAGCTCCGTCGCGGCATGACGATCGACCTGGGCTTCGCCTGGACCCGGCTGCCCGGCGGCGAGACGGTCGCGTTCGTCGACGTCCCCGGCCATGAGCGGTTCGTACCGACCATGCTCGCGGGTGTCGGGGCGGTGCCGGCGGTCCTGCTGGTCGTCGCAGCGGACGAGGGTTGGCGTCGGCAGTCCGCCGAGCACCTGGCCGCCATCACCGCGCTCGGTGTGACGCACGGGCTGCTCGTGCTCACCCGCAGCGATCTCGCGGAGCCGGCTGTCGCTGAGGCACAGGCGCGTGAACAGCTGTCGAGGACGGCACTGCGCGACGTGGAGAGCGTGGCGGTCAGTGCCGTCACCGGCGATGGCCTCGACGGGCTGCGTGGCGCACTGTCCCGGTTGGTCTCCGGCCTCCCCCTCCCGGACCGCGAGGACGACGTGCGGCTCTGGGTGGACCGGTCGTTCTCGATCACCGGCGCCGGCGCCGTGGTCACCGGAACGCTGACCGGCGGTGCGATCGAGGCGGGCGACGTGCTGTCGCTGCCGTCCGGGCGCGAGGTACGCGTCCGCGGCCTGCAGTCCCTCGGGCAGGGCCACCAGCGGGTGGAGGCAGTGTCGCGCGTCGCCGTCAACCTGCGCGGGATCGAGCGCCAGGACGTGCGCCGCGGCGATGCGCTGCTCACCCCCGCCTCGTGGCACAGCACCACCGACGTCGACGTGCGGGTGCTAGCGCCAGCGCCGCAGGCGATGCGAGCGGGCGCGCATCTCACCTTCCACATCGGTTCCGCGGCGGTCCCGGCACGGGTCCGCCCTCTCGGCGAGGACATTCTGCGCCTCCGGCTGGCCTCGTCGCTACCGCTGCGGATCGGTGACCGGGCGCTGCTGCGCGAGCCCAGCAACCACGAGGTCGTGCTCGGCGTCACCGTGCTCGACCCGTGGCCCCCGGCGCTGATCCGTCGAGGTGACGCGCGTCGGCGCGGACACGATCTGGCCGGTCTCGAGGGCCGCATGGACGTTGATTCGGAGCTGCGCCGGCGCGGCATCGTGTCAAGCGTGCTGCTTCGCCGGCTGGGCGCACCGGCTGACCTGCCCGAGCCGCTCGCCGGCGACTGGTTGGTCGATGCCGACCTGCAGCAGCGGTTACGTGTGCGAGCAACCGAGCACCTGGCAGAGCACCGGCGCAGCCATCCGCTGGAGCCAGGCATGGCCACCGGGGCACTCGCCGACGCGCTCGGCCTCCCCGACGCCGCGCTCGTGCCCGCACTCCTGCCCGACGGCCTCGTTGTCACCGGCGGGCTCGTCCTGAGCCGTGACCAGCCGTCCGGGCTGCCGGCCGCGGTGCAGCAAGGCGTCGACACCCTGCGGATCGATCTGGGTGAGCACCCGTTCGCCGCGCCCGAGGCCACCCGGTTACGCGGTCTGGGGCTGGGTCGACGTGAGCTCGCCGCCGCCGCCCGCGCGGGCGAGCTGCTGGTGCTCGACGACGGCATCGTGCTGCTCCCGGATGCGCCACAGCGCGCGCGCGAGTCGCTGAGCGGGCTGCCCCCCACATTCACCGTCAGCCAGGCGAGGCAGGCCTGGCAGACCACCAGACGGGTTGCCCTGCCGCTGCTCGAGCTGCTGGACCGCACCGGCGTCACCGTCCGGCTGCCGGACGGCCTTCGGGAGCTGGCGGGCTAGCCGGGCCCGACCGGCCCGCGAACCCTTGCCGCATCGGACCGGATGTCCTACGTTGCAAGGGCCTGAGCGTCGGTCCAGATCGACGCAAAGCGTCTTCACTGAGGCAGTCGGTGCGACGTTCCAACGGACGTGAGGACGCCCCGATGAGCGTGCACGATGCCCTGGCCGCTGGTGAGTTCAGCGTCGTCCGACTACCCGAAGAGATCGACCTCGCGAACAGCTCCGAGGTCCAGGCCGGCCTGCTGGCCGCCATCGCCGAAGGCGGATCGCAGCTCGTGGTGGACGCGCGTGACGTGCGTTTCATGGACTCCTCGGGGCTCAACGCCCTCGTGCGGGCCCGCGAGCGCACCTTGGCGATGCACGGATCGTTCCATCTCGTCGCGGCGAGCCCGCGCATCCAGCGGCTGCTCGAGATCAGCGGACTGGACGGGCATCTGCGGCGCGTCGACACCGTCGAGGAAGCCGTGGCTTGCGTCACCAGTGCATCCGAGCTGCACCGCTGCGGGGGGCAGCGGCCACCGGGCCCACAGAGGTCCCCGACCTGACCGGTTGACGGTGTGGCCGGGTTGCGCAGGGGTATGCGAGCGATGTGCCCAGCAGCGTTCGTCGCCTGACCGCCCTCGACCACGAGCGGCTGCACCGGCTGCTACGGCGCATGTGCAAGCCGGGACCGAGCCAGGAGCGGTGGCGCGCGGAGTTCATCACACTTCTGCGCGCCCATCGCATCGCAGAAAGGGACGCGGTGATCGTCGACATCGTCGCGCGGGTAGCGCCGCTCGCCGCGGCGGCACGGCAGCAGGCCGAGGACGACGTCGAGCTCGATCGGCTCGGCCAGCAGGTGCACACCACCGTGCTGGCTACCGCCGACCTCGATGACCTGCGCAGCCGTGCTGACAGCTTCCTCGAGGCGCACGCGACCCGTTGGTCGACGGCGCTGATGAGCCCGCTGGAGCAGGAGGTCACGCGCGGCGAGCTGCGCCGGCTCGGCGGTGCCTACGAGACCCGCCGGTCGGCAGAGCTGGAGCGCGCCGGGGCGGTACACGCGCTTCCCCGCCGGCTCGACGTTTCCCGTGCAGAGCTCTACGAACTGGCGCGCAAAGCGGGCATCGAAGGACGTTCCGGGATGACCCGCGGCCAGCTGATCGACGAGTTGCAGCGGCGCAGCGACTGAAAGATGTTTGTCCCCATACTGGGGCGAGCAGGGTGAGGGAACACGGTCCACGAGCGACCGAAGCAAACGACGTGCGTGCTGCAGCAGCCCGGTGCGCGACGGGTCCCGACGATGTCGGGAGAGCATCACGGAGTTAGCGCATGCGCATCCACGTCCTCTGCCAACATTCCGGCGCCGGGCTACGCGGCCTGACATCAGCACTCGAGTCGCTCGGGCACATGACCACGCACGACGTCGTCGCCGGATCCGACGTCTCCGATGCGGCCCAGCTGGGACATCGCCTGGCGGCACGTCCGCTAGCCGCGGATGTCCTGCTGGCATCCGGGTGGTTGGCTGGGCTTGCGGCCCAGATCGCCACCCGTGGCGTCGACACCCCGGTCCTCCAGCGCCTGTTCACCCCGGGTCGCGCACCGGACCACGACCAAGGACGGCTCGAGGGTGCCATCGCCCGCGGCGCGGCCCGCAATCTCTCCCTCTGCGGCGCGGATGTGGACCGGCTCGTGGCGCTCGGGGTGCGACGAGCCAGCGTCCGGCTCGTGCCGCACGGGGTCGACACGACCCTGTTCCGTGACGAAGGGCCCACCTGGCCCCGGGCAGGAGGCCGCCGGGTGGTCGCCCGCCCCGATGCGATGTCCGCCGCGGAGCTGGTGTCCCTGCTTCCCTCGCTGCCGCGCTCCGAGCTGGTCCTGCTCACCACATCCATGACCCGGCCGGCCGTCACGAACGCCGTCTCGGCGGCAGTGGCGCATCACCCGGTCGCTCATCGGGTGCGGCTGGTCGACGTCAGCGAGGTGGCCGACGACGGAGTGGCGCCGCAGGGCGGCATGTTGCCCGGGCTGCTGCGCTCGGCGGACGTCGTTGTCACCACGGGCGACGACGAGCCCGAACTGGACCTGGCTCTGCAGGCGATGGCCTGCGGGGTGCCGGTGGTGGCCCGCTCCGCGGGAGCGATGTCCGCGGTTGTGGCCGACGGCGTCACGGGTGTGCTGGTGGGGGGCGTCGCGCCGGACGCGTTGGGCGACGCGGCCCGGGCCCTGCTCGGCGACGACCTGCAGCTCGAGAGCTTCGGCTTCGCCGCGGGCGACCGCGCGCGTGCCGCCTTCGGCTGGCCGAGCGTGGCGGCAATGGTCGCCCGCGTGGCTGGTGAGGTCGCCCGGGGCAGTCACCCCGACGTCGTCGCGACTCGCCGCGCCGCCACCGAGGACCACGGCGGCGATGACCTGTGGCGCGACGCGCTGAGCACCTCCTGATCGGCCCACGAGACCACGCCGGGGCCCGTACGCACCACGGCCACCGGCCCGGAGGGTCAAGTCGGTGCTCGGAGCGGTCGACGCATTCTTCCTAGGGTCGCGCACGGGCGCGCCCACGACGAAGGGTGCGCATGCGGCTGCGGCGGTCAGTTCGCCTCGCCACAGCGGTGCTGTGCGCGGGCCTCGTGCTGGGTCACGGAGTGCCCGGCTCGGCCGGTGCCACCAAGCCGGCAGACCCACCGAAGAGGCCCTCGATCGACGAGATCATCGATCAGGTACGCACGGATCTCGCCGAGTCGAGCGAGGCCATGGTGCTGGCCGCGACCGACCTGCGACTGGCCGAGAACGCACTGCCGGCCGCCGAGCGCAACGTCGCGGCAACGCACCGGCTGCTCGTGGCCGCGCAGCGGCGACAGGAGGCGGCCGCCGTCCGCCGCGGCAACGCCCAGGCGCGGCTGGTCCTCGCCCGTCAGAGCGCCGAGCAGGTGGCCCATGCCGTGGACGCCCAGCACTCCCACATCGGCCGGGTTGCGCGCACGGCGTACCAGGGCGGGGGCTCCTGGGGAAACGTGTCGATGCTGCTCGAGGCCCGGTCCCCCGCGGACTTCGCCGAACGCCTCGTGGCCCTCCAGACGGTCGTGTCCTCACAGCGCGTCGCGCTGGACGCGTTGCGGGACGTCGAGCTCTCCTACGGCACCCGCACCTCGGCGCTGGCCACGGAACTCGACCAGATGGCAACGGCCGACCGCGAGGCTCGCGCCCAGCTGGCCGTGATCGCGACCCTCGAGCAGCGGGCCCTGGCCGCGCAGTCCGAGGTCACCCGGCTGGTCAAGGCCCGCACCGACGCCCTCGCCGCGGGGCAGGCAGCCCAGGCCGTCGAGACGCAGCGCCACCAGGCGCTGCAACCCGAGTCCAGCTCGCTGCAGCGCGACCTT
>JAVEDJ010000093.1 GCA_030841025.1 Actinomycetota bacterium | reverse complement strand
CCGCGAGCGTGGCGCCCGGCTGCTCGCCGGTGAGCTGGCACCGCACCGGGCCAGGCTGGTGGCGCAGACGGTCGGCGCCGACGCCGACGTTGTCGTCTCCGACGGCCGGGTGCCGCCGTGGGAGGAGGGGACCTTCGACCGGGTGCTGCTCGACGCCCCCTGCACCGGGCTGGGCGCGCTGCGCCGCCGCCCGGAGGCGCGGTGGCGACGCCAGCCGGAGGACGTGGCGCCGCTGGCTGCCCTGCAGCGCGAGCTGCTCGCCTCGGCGATCCGCTCGACCCGGCCGGGCGGGCTCATCGGCTACGTCACGTGCAGCCCGCACCTGGCCGAGACCCGTGTGGTGGTCGACGACGCCGTGCGCGACGGGGGCGTCGAGCGGATGGACGCGCGCGAGCACCTGCCCGGCGTCGACGAGCTCGGGCCGGGCCCCGACGTGCAGCTGTGGCCGCACCGGCACGGCACCGACGCGATGTTCCTCTCTCTGCTGAGCCGCACCTGACGCGCGAGCACGCAGGTCACCAGGGCCGTCACTAGACTCCGGGCCGTGGGCGTCCAGATCAGTCCGAGCATCCTGTCGGCCGACTTCAGCAACCTGGCCGGCGAGGTGGCGCGGATCGCGCCGGCAGCCGACTGGGTGCACGTCGACGTGATGGACAACCACTTCGTGCCCAACCTGACGCTGGGCCTGCCGGTCGTCGAGCGGCTCGCCGCGGCCAGCGAGCTGCCGCTCGACTGCCACCTGATGATCGCCGACGTCGACCGCTGGGCGGTCGGCTACGCCGAGGCCGGGGCCCGCAACGTCACCTTCCACGTCGAGGCGTCCGCCGCGCCGGTGCGGCTGGCCCGCGAGCTGCGCTCTGCCGGCGCCCGGGCCGGGCTGGCCCTCAAGCCCGCCACCCCGGTGGAGCCGTACGCGGACCTGCTGCCCGAGCTGGACATGCTGCTGCTGATGACCGTGGAGCCCGGGTTCGGCGGGCAGAAGTTCCTCGACCTGGTGCTGCCGAAGATCCGGCGCGCCCGCGAGCTGGTCAAGGACCGCGACCTTGACGTCTGGCTGCAGGTGGACGGCGGGGTGGCCGCCGACACCATCGAGCGTTGCGCCGACGCCGGCGCGGACGTCTTCGTGGCCGGTTCAGCGGTGTACGGCGCCGCGGACCCGGCAGCGGCCGTGGCCGGGTTGCGGTCGCAAGCGGCCGCCGCCAGCCACTCCGCATGGTGGTCGCGCCACTGACGAGCCCCTCGTCGCCTCGCTCGGCGGCCGGTCGGGCCGTCCCGATGGGCACCGTGCCGCACAGAGCGCCGCCAGTCGTGGCAGACTTGCGCGAGCAAGAACAGCAAGGCAGCACACATGCGTGCTCCGGGGTCGGTGCAATTCCGAGCCGGCGGTGACAGTCCGCGACCCGGCCACAGGTGGTGACACCTGAGGTCGGTTGATCTGGTGGAACTCCAGGACCGACGGTGAAAGTCCGGATGGGAGGCAGCACGCCGGGTGCCGTCGGGCACGGTCGGCGCATGCGTGCCGTCCGACCCCCGGTGCCCGCCGTCGGCGTACCGTCGATGACCCCCGGAGCGCGCTCGAGACCGAGCAGGAGCGCCCGTGGCCAGCCCCACCGAGATCGTGGCGATGCGTCGCGCCCTCGAGCTCGCCGCGCGTGGAGCCGCCACTGCGCGGCCCAACCCGGTCGTGGGCGCCGTGGTCCTGGACACCTCCGGTGCCGTGGCCGGCGAAGGGTGGCACCAGCAGGCGGGCGGCCCGCACGCCGAGGTCCTCGCCCTCGCTGCGGCGGGCGACCGGGCCGCCGGCGGCACCGTGGTCGTCACCCTCGAGCCCTGCAGTCACACCGGCCGCACCGGCCCGTGCACCGTGGCCGTGCGCGACGCCGGCGTACGACGCGTGGTGGTGTCCACCGTGGACCCGACTCCCGGCGCCGGCGGGGGAGCGGACGCACTGCGCGCGGCAGGTCTCGACGTCGAGACCGGCGTGCTCACCGCCGAGGGCGAGCGGGTCAACCGGCGCTGGCTGACCGCGGTGCGCACCGGCCGGCCGTGGGTCGTCTGGAAGTTCGCCGCGACCCTCGACGGCAGGTCGGCAGCAGCGGACGGCACCAGCCGGTGGATCTCCAGCCCCGAGTCACGTGCCGACACGCACGCGTTGCGGGCCGCCTCCGACGCGGTCATCGCGGGGAGCGGGACGGTGCTCGCCGACGACCCGGCGCTGACCGTCCGGGACGCCGCCGGGATGCCGACCGGTCGACAGCCGCTGCGGGTCGTGGTCGACACGCACGGACGTACGCCGGCGGGCGCGAAGGTCCGCGACGAGACCGCCGACACGTGGATCGCGACGGCCGCCGAGCTCGGCACCGACCCGTGCGGTCACGTCGATCTCTCGGCACTGCTCCGCGAGCTGTTCGCCCGTGGCAGTCGCGTGGCGCTGCTCGAGGGCGGCCCCCGGCTGGCCGGCGCGTTCCTGCGCGCGGGACTCGTCGACGAGGTCGTCGCCTACCTCGCGCCCACCCTGCTCGGCGACGGGCTCAGCGCGGTGGCGGGCACGGGCGTGGCGACCCTGGGCGACGCGTTCGCCCTGGACATCGAGGACGTACGACGCCTCGGCCCGGACGTGCGGATCACCGGCCGGCACCGTCGTACACCGTCATCGACCATCGTGGAGGTCTGAGTGTTCACCGGCATCGTCGAGGAGCTGGGCGAAGTGGTCGAGCTCACCCGGCTCGGGGACAGCGTGCGGCTGGGCCTGCGCGGTCCGACCGTCACCGAGGACGCGCGGACAGGCGACTCCATCGCCGTCAACGGCGTCTGCCTCACCGTGGTCGACACCGCCGGAGGCGCCTTCTCGGCTGACGTGATGCGCGAGACGCTCGACCGCAGCTCCCTCGGGTCGCTCGAGGTCGGGTCGCGGGTCAACCTGGAGCGCCCGACCCTCCTGGGTGGGCGGCTGGGCGGCCACCTCGTGCAGGGCCATGTGGACGGCGTCGCCCCGGTGCTGAGCCGGACACCGTCGGAGCACTGGACCGCGGTGGAGATCAGCCTGCCCGCGGGCCTGGCGCGGTACGTCGTCGAGAAGGGCTCGATCACGGTCGACGGCGTCTCGCTGACGGTTGCCTCGGTGACGGACGACCGCTTCACGGTGAGCCTGATCCCGACCACCCTCGCCATGACGACGCTGGGCCACAAGGGCGCCGGCGACGACGTCAACCTCGAGGTGGACGTCATCGCGAAGTACGTCGAACGGCTGATGGCGCTCGACCACATCCCCGCCCGACCCGACCCCGCTGAGGACATCGCATGAACCTGTTGAGCTGGCTCTTCGACGCGACGCTGCACATCGGTAGCAAGGAGATCCTGTGGCGCGAGATCATCGGGAACCTGTTCGGGCTCGCCTCGGCGCTGGGCGGCATGCGTCGCCGGGTCTGGGCCTGGCCGGTCGGCATCGTCGGCAACGTGCTGCTGTTCACGGTGTTCGTGGGCGCGGTGTTCGACACGCCGCAGGACGAGACCCTCTGGGGCCAGGCCGGGCGGCAGGTCTTCTTCGTCGCGGTCTCGGTCTGGGGCTGGTACCGCTGGAAGCAGTCCCGCGAGTCACGGCTTGCTGACGGCGCGGCGGACGGCGGCGCGATCGTGCCCCGGTGGGCGACCTGGTCCGAGCGCGCTCAGCTCGTCGTGCTCTACGCGGTGGGCACCGCGTTCTTCTACTGGCTGTTCGGCATCATCGGGTCCTACGGCCGGTTCACCGAGGCCTGGATCCTGACCGGCTCGATCCTGGCGACCTACGGCATGGCCCGCGGCTGGGTCGAGTTCTGGCTGATCTGGATCGCGGTCGATGCGGTCGGCGTGCCCACGCTGGTGAACGCGGGCTTCTACCCGTCGGCTGTGCTCTACGGCTTCTACGGTGCGTTCTGCGTCGCCGGCTTCGTGGTCTGGCTGCGCGTCTCGCGCACCGTGGCCCCGCCCGGCGCGGCGGTTCCGAGGCCGGACGAGGTGCCGGCATGACGGACGGGCAGGCCCGCGACGGCGTACGGCTGGACACCATCGAACGGGCGGTCTCCGACCTCGCCGCCGGCCGTCCCGTCGTCGTGGTCGACGACGAGGACCGGGAGAACGAGGGCGACCTCGTGCTGGCCGCGTCGAAGGCGACGGCCGGTCAGCTCGGCTTCATGGTGCGGCACACCTCCGGGGTCGTGTGCGTGCCGATGGAAGGCCGCGACCTCGACCGGCTCAAGCTGCCGCCGATGACGGCGGTCAACGAGGACCGCAAGGGCACCGCGTACTCCGTGTCGGTGGACGCCCGCGACGGCATCACCACCGGCATCTCGGGGGCCGACCGCGCACGGACCATCCGGGTGCTGGTCGACACGGCGACCGAGCCGTTCGAGCTGACCCGGCCGGGGCACGTGTTCCCGTTGCGGGCGGCCGAGGGCGGCGTGCTGCGCCGGGCCGGGCACACCGAGGCGGCGGTCGACCTGGTGCGGCTCGCCGGCCTCACCCCGGCCGGCGTGATCGCCGAGATCGTCAACGACGACGGGTCGATGGCGCGGCTGCCACGGCTGCGAGCGTTCGCCGACGAGCACGGGCTGGCGCTCGTGTCGATCGCCGACCTGATCGCCTACCGGCGGCGCAGCGAGACGTTGGTCGAGCGGGTGACGTCCACGCGGCTGCCGACGCGGTACGGCGAGTTCCGCGCGGTCGGCTACCGGTCGACCGTCGACGGTGTCGAGCACGTGGCGCTGGTCCGTGGCGAGCTCGGCGCCGGCGACGACGTACTCGTGCGCGTGCACTCCGAGTGCCTGACCGGTGACGTGCTCGGGTCGCTGCGCTGCGACTGTGGCCCGCAGCTGGAGGCGGCACTGCGCACGGTGGCCGAGAAGGGACGCGGCGTCGTGCTGTACATGCGCGGTCACGAGGGTCGCGGCATCGGGCTGCTGCACAAGCTGGCGGCCTACCAGCTGCAGGACGCCGGCCGGGACACGGTCGACGCGAACCTGGACCTCGGGTTGCCGGCGGACGCCCGCGAGTACGGGTTCGGCGCGCAGATCCTGGTCGACCTCGGGGTGCGGTCAATGCGGCTGCTGACGAACAACCCGACCAAGCACGCCGGGCTGGAGGGCTACGGGCTGGAGATCACCGAGCGTGTCCCGCTCGAGATGCACGCGACGCCCGAGAACCTGAGCTACCTGCTGACCAAGCGCGACCGGATGGGCCACGAGCTGCCGGGGCTGCCGACCCTGGACGTCGGGCTGCCGGCTGACCTCGCTGGCGGCCCGGCCCCGGTGGCGGCCCAGCGGGACGGCGCCCCGTGAGCGGCGCGGGGGCGCCCGACCTTCAGGTGGCCGGCGCGGGTGGGCTGCGCGTGGCCGTGGTGGCGGCGCTCTGGCACGAGACGGTCATGGCCGGTCTCGTCGGGGGAGCGGTGCGGGCGCTGCGCGAGTGCGGGATCGACGAGCCCACGGTCGTCCGGGTGCCAGGGTCCTTCGAGCTGCCGGTGGTCGCGGCCCGACTCGCCGGCCTGGGGTACGAAGCGGTGGTGGCTCTCGGGGTGGTCATCCGGGGCGGAACCCCGCACTTCGACTACGTGTGCCAGGCGGCGACCGACGGACTGACCCGGGTCAGCATCGACAGCGGCGTACCGGTCGGCTTCGGGGTGCTGACCTGCGACGACGAAGCGCAGGCGCTGGCCCGGGCCGGGCTCGAGGGCTCGCAGGAGGACAAGGGCCGCGACGCCGCGCTCGCCGCCGTCGCGACGGCCCTGGTCCTGCGCGACCTGCAGAACGCCGAGGACACGGCCCGCACCGCCTGACCGGCCCCCGCAACGCCACTGCATGGACGGTCGGGGCGGGTTCAGACGGGGGCGGGGTGTCGGCTTAGCCTTCGGTCATGCCCCCCGCACGCATCTCCCTCGTCACGCTGGGCGTCAGCGACATCGAGCGGTCGCGCACCTTCTACCGAGCCCTCGGCTGGGAGACGGCGGTCGACATGGATGACTTCGCCGTGTTCCGCACTGCGGGCTCTCTCCTCGCGCTCTATCCGATCGCGGACCTGTCGCGCGACCTGGGTGACGAGGTACCCGCCGGTCACCCGCGCCGGACCTCGCTGTCGATCAACGTCGCCAGCCCCGAGGAGGTCGACGAGGCCATCGCCGAGTCGCTGGCCGCCGGGGCAGCGCTGCTCGCGGCGCCCGGGTCCGCCGAGTGGGGCGGCTACACCGGCTGCTTCGCCGACCCCGACGGACATGCCTGGGAGGTTGCCCACAACCCCGGCTGGCCGCTCGGCGAGGACGGCCTGCCGCGCATACCGTGATCCCGCTGGTTGGCCGCGGTCGGTCCCGTCACTGTGGCTCTGGGACCATGCAGGGGTGAAGACGTTCGACGCCCTCTTTGCCGAGCTGACCGACAAGCAGGCCACCCGACCCGACGGCTCGGGCACGGTCGCCGCGCTCGACGCCGGCGTCCATGCGATCGGCAAGAAGATCGTGGAGGAGGCCGCCGAGGTCTGGATGGCCGCCGAGCACGAGTCGCAGGAGCGGCTCGCCGACGAGGTGTCGCAGCTGCTCTACCACCTGCAGGTCCTCCTGCTGGCGCGTGGCGTCACGCTCGACGACGTCTACGCTCGGCTCTAACCGCATCGTCCTGCCGACCTGAGACTTCGACACACCGTTCGAGAGGTATCCACGTGCTGCGCGTCGCCGTTCCCAACAAGGGCTCGCTCGCCGAGCCGGCCAGCGCCATGCTGCGCGAGTCGGGCTACCGGCAGCGCCTCGACACCCGCGACCTCGTGCTGCACGACCCCGACAACGATGCCGAGTTCTTCTTCCTGCGGCCGCGGGACATCGCGACGTACGTCGGCTCGGGCGAGCTCGACGTCGGCATCACCGGGCGGGACCTGCTGCTCGACAGCGGCGCCGCCGCGGAGGAGATCCTGCAGCTGGGCTTCGCCGAGTCGACGTTCCGTTTCGCGGCCCGCCCCGGTGCCGCTTCCTCGGTCACCGACTTCGCCGGGAAACGCGTCGCGACGTCGTACAGCGGGCTGCTCGCGAAGTACTTCGCCGAGCGCGGTGTCGACGCCGAGCTGATCAGGCTCGACGGCGCGGTCGAGACAGCGGTGCGGCTGGGCGTGGCCGACGTGATCGCCGACGTCGTGTCGACCGGTACGACGCTGCGGCAGGCGGGGCTCGAGATCGTGGGGGAGCCGATCCTGCACTCCGAGGCGGTGCTCGTCCGCCGCGTCGGCGCACCACGGCTGCCGGCCGTGGACCAGCTCGTGCGCCGGATGCAGGGCGTGATCATCGCCCGCCGCTACGTGCTGATGGACTACGACATCCGTGCCGAGCTGGTCGAGCCGGCCGTGGAGCTCACGCCCGGCATCGAGTCGCCGACGGTGTCGCCGCTGCACGACCGCGGCTGGGTCGCCGTGCGCGCGATGGTCCCGCGCGCGGAGACCAACCGCATCATGGACGAGCTGTGGGAGCTCGGCGCCCGCGGCATCCTGGTGACCGACATCCACGCCTGCCGGCTCTGAGGTCCGCGTGAGCGGCGCAACCGACGGCAGCTCTCGCGTCGTGTTCCGGCCGCGGCGGGCGCGCGTGGTCGTCTACCTGTGTGCGCTGGCGCTGCTTGTCGCGCTCACTTGGATCGCCATCGCCCTGCCCTCCGGTGGCGTGCACCCATGGGGCCTCGGGTCCCGGGTCGCGATGGTCCTGACGGCGCTCGCCATCGTCTTTCTGCTGCACCGGCTGGCGTCGGTGCGGGTCGTCGCCAGCGACAAGGGCGTGGAGGTCGTCAACGTCGTCGGCCGCCGCCAGCTCGCGTGGCCGCAGATCGTCGGGATACGGCTCGGGCAGGATGACGCCTGGTTGGTGCTCGACCTCGACGACGGCGAGGCCATGCAGGCCATGGGCATCGCCCGCTCCGAGGGGCCCGCGTCGCAGGAGCAGGCCCGGCAGTTCGCGCGCCTGGTCAACGAGCACTCCCGCACGCCTAGAGACGACTGATCCCCAGGGTGCGTCCGGCGGTTGACCGCTCCGTGTGCTTCACGGCACGCCCGCGGCTGTGAGACTGTCAGGCCGTGTCCTTCGCGGAGGTGAAGCTGCCCGGGCTGGGCCCGGGATGCTTCGTGATCATCACGGGGGGCGGCGGCGCGCTCGGCAGCGAGCTGGCCACCACGTTGAGCGCGC
>JAVEDJ010000040.1 GCA_030841025.1 Actinomycetota bacterium | reverse complement strand
CAGGTCGCGGGCGGGCGGCCCGTAGTTGTAGGTGTCGCCGCAGTCACCTCCGTCGACCAGCCGGCCGACACCGTCGAGGACGGTGCCGTCGGCCGACTCGAGCCGCAGCGCACCGTCGGGACGCACGGCGACCGTCAGCAACCCGTTCGCGGCCACCGACTCCGTTGTCAGCCACACCGCCCCAGCGCCGACGTCTGCGGGCTCATCAGCCGCCACCGCTGCCGCCGTTGTCCAGCCGAGCGCCGGCACCCGCAGCTGCGCCACCAGCCGACGCCGCGGCTCGTCGATCGTGCGCACCCGCCAGGTCCCGGGCCGTTCTGCCGCCGCGGCTGCAGCACGCTGCTGCTCGGCGGCCACGTCGAACGGCTCGTCGCCGGGGCGGGTCGCGACGTGGAAGGTCAGCGACTGCTCCACAATGTCGAGCTCGACGTGCGTGATCTGCTGACCGAAAAGCTCGCGGTCGTGCACCCGACGGAACAGCGCCGCGAGATCGCCGGCCTCGACTTGCTCGTCGGCCAGCAGTCGCTCGTTCCGCTCGACCTCCTGCGTCGGCACCTGCACATCGCCGCCGATCACCAGCTCCACCGACGGCCAGTCCTCGGGCACGGGGAGGTCCAACGACACCAACGCGGTGCGCGGCGACGGGCTCGGGTTCAGCACCAGGACAGCGTCGGCCGACACCGAACGGGCCACCGCGGCGGCAGCCCGGTCGCGGACCGCCTGACCGGCGTGCTCGGCTTCGGCGATGCGGGCCGCGACCTGCAGTGCGGTCTCGTCCACCCCGCAGCCGGTCACCGAGTCGTGGCATGACGCATCCACGAGCCGACGCCAGGCTAGGTCGAGATAGGCAGCTGGCCAGTCAGGCGACCAGAGCGCGGCGAACGGCTCGGCGTACCGCTCGACCATCCGCTCCGCGCGCGCCATCGCCTCCTTGAGGTGCCACCGCACCGAGATGACGCCAGGAAGGATGTTGGCCCGCGCATGGCTGCGCAGCTCGCCGTCGACCACGGGCAGTCCCGGCTGCACAGGATCGCGCGCGAGAATGTAGTCGGTGAGCGTGCACACCTGTATCCGGATGCCGTTGCTACCGTCGAGCTGAGCCACCTGCTGCATCAAGGTCGGCAACGGAGCGGCGTGGTCGGTGCCGTACATCGCCAGGAACGGGTCGTCACCGAACCAGCTGTCCAGCCTGGCCACCCGTGAGTTGAGCCGCGACGAGAGCACCGAGACTGCGTCGCCCGATCCCTCCAGGTCGTCACTCACGCTGGCAGCGAAGAGGTCCGCCGCGTTGCCATAGCCGCCGGGGAGGTACTCCGTGCGCACAGTCGTGCCGTCCGGCGCCCGCCACATGAAGGCGTGCCGATCGACCGAGGACGGCACGCCGCGCCAGAGGCAGGCGTGCTCCAACCCGGCAAGCGCAAGGATCTGTGGCATCTGCGCGCAGTGGCCGAACATGTCCGGCAGATAGCCGACCGGCATCGGGCTGCCCAGCTCCGACGCCCCGTTCCACCCCATCTCGAGGTTGCGCACGATGTTCTCGCCGGAGCAGAGGAACTCGTCGAGCAACACTCGCCACGGCCCCACCGCCAGCTGCCCACTGGCGACCAGCGAGCGCACGACCTCACGCTGCTCGGGTCGCACCTGCAGGTAGTCGTCGACCGCGCCATCTGCCCGTCCATCGTGAAGCAGAACCCGGGCTCGCGCTGCGCCCGGCTGGTGACGTCGTCCATCAGGTCGACGAGGCGTAGCCGGAAACGCTGGAACGGCTCGTACCATTCGCGATCCCAGTGGGTGTGCGGCACGAGGTAGACGTCCTGCACGAGGCCCCCAATCCAGTCGTGTCAGGGCAAACTAGCAATCGAAGCCGGAGATCCGCGTCAGCCGCGTTGCGGCCGCTGTCTGAGCACGACCCACCTGCCGAGCAGCCCTACGGCGAACATCACCACTCCGGCGACGACGGAGCCGACCGGCAGTGCGGCGGCCAGCGTGAGGCATCCGACCAGCCCCAGGACGTTCAACGCACGCGGCCAGCGACGATGCTCGGCCGGTTGTGTGATCGCGGCCACGTTCGCGATGGCGTAGTAGATGAGCACGCCGAACGAAGAGAAGCCCAGCGCTTCGCGCAGATCGGCGGCGAGCACGAGCAGACATACGACGACGGCCAGCACCAGCTCGGCATGATGCGGCACACGGAACCGGGGATGCACGGCACCGAGCCAGCGCGGCAGGTCACCCTCCCGTGCCATCGCGAGCACCGTCCGCCCGATCCCGGTCATCAGGGCTAGGAGCGCACCGACACTGGCTACGGCGGCCCCGATGCGGACGACGGGCTCGACCGCCGGACGCCCCGCAGCTTCCGCGGCGGTGGCCAGCGGGGAGGACGAGCCGGCCAGCAGGTCCGGTCCAGCGACCGCCAGCGCGGACACACCCACGACGACGTACACGCACACGGTGATGAGCAGCGCAATCGGGATTGCTCGAGGGATGGTCGTCTCGGGGTCCTTGACCTCCTCCCCCATCGTCGCGATGCGCGCATAGCCGGCGAAGGCGAAGAACAGCAGACCGGCCGCCTGCAGGACGCCGTACACGTCGTCACGACCCAGGCCTGACCAGCCTTGCTCCAGGTGGGAGACCCGGGCCGCGCCGCTGGTCAACGCCGCCACGACGAACAACGTCAGCGCGACGAGCGTGCCCGTGACCAGCACCCGAGTCGCCAGGGCAGTCCGCGTCACACCTCGCCAGTTCAGTGCCGCCATGGCGAGCACGACCAGCACCGCCGCTCCACGGCGCAGCCACTCGGGGCCGGTCACGGCGTACGACGCGAAGGTGATTGCCATCGCAGCGCAGGAGGCCGTCTTGCCGATGACGAACGCCCAACCAGCCGTGAAGCCCCACCACTCGCCGAGCCGTTTGCGCCCGTAGACGTAGGTGCCGCCGGAGACCGGATAGACCGCCGCGAGCTGCGCGGACGCGACGGCGTTGCAGTAGGCGACAACAGCCGCCAGGCCGAGGCCGATGAGCAGCGCCACGCCGGCCGAACGCGCAGCCGGCCCCCACGCCGCGAACACCCCGGCACCGAGCATGGACCCCAACCCGATGAGGACGGCGTCGCCCGTGCCGAGCCGCCGCGCCAAGCTAGGTGCTGGCACTGCGCGCACTGAACAAGATGCGTTTGCCGTCCGGCCCGATATGTACGTCGACATCCGTGAGGCCACAGGCGGTGAGCCGCTCTGGAAGCACGTCGGGATCCACCGGCACATAGGTGTCGTCGCCGTGGAACTCGACGAGCGCCGGAGTGGCGACGCTGTCGGCACCAGCGAACACACCGCCGGGGCGGAGCACCCGCCGGACCTCGGCGAACAGCTCTTCCTGGGCGGTGACGGACTGCATGTGGTGCAGCATGGTGAAGCAGACGACGGCGCTGAAGCTCTCCGCGGCGAACGGCAGCCGGTCGCCACTGCCGTGCACGACGCTGACGGCGGGGAACTTGGCGGCCAGCTCTGCAGCCAGCCGCGCGTCCACCTCTACCGCAGTCAGGCTGGGCACGGACTCGACCAGCTCGGCAGTCGAGGCGCCGTAGCCGGGGCCGATCTCGAGGACCTCGGTGCCGAGAGAAAGATGACCGAGAGCGTGTGGCAGCACCTCCTCGGCGATGTACCGGGCCCACTCCGGCGAGCTGCACAGCGCCGCGTGGTCGCTGTTCATGTCGCCTGTTCTCCCTTGTCCAACACTTGACCGTCCTCGCTCAAGAACTCCCAGGTGTAGGAGTCCGCCTTGAGATCGAGCGAGAGCAGACCGTGGTGCTGGTCGTCCGCCGCCTCGCGGTTCGCGCACGGCTCCTTCACGGGGTACGCCTCGGCGCCGCCCGTGCCGACGACGAACTCACGCAGCCCGTCGGCCTTCGGGGCACCGCGCGCGTCCAGGGGTGCGAACCTCTCATAGGCATGGTTGTGCCCGGCCAGCATGATGCGACCGCCGTTGCCCGCCAGGGTGGCCCAGATGGCATCGAGCTCTGGGAAGGGGTCGTGCTTGGTCGAGCAGGTGTAACGCGGACGGTGGACGTAGGCCAGGGCGGGTCGACCCGCATGGGCAACGAGATCCTTCTTCAGCCAGGCCGCCTGGCCGGAGCCCGCGCCGCAGTCGATCTCGCAGTTCAGGGCATACATCCGCCAAGTGCCGGCGTCCCATGCGTAGTACGGCTGGTCGTGCACCTGCGCGCGGAAGTAGTCGAAGTAGCCCGACGCTCCCCGGGTCTCGTACTCGTGGTTGCCCGGGATCGGCCGGGTGATGTCCTTGAACGCTCCCCAGGTGTTGTCGTACTTCTGCGCATAGTCCTGCCGGGTGCCCGACGGGTAGGCGTTGTCCCCGAGTGTCAGCACC
Organism: Actinomycetota bacterium; assembly: GCA_030841025.1. Lineage (GTDB taxonomy): Bacteria > Actinomycetota > Actinomycetes > JACCUZ01 > JACCUZ01 > BP-173. Next base: position 10,077 of record JAVEDJ010000040.1, on the reverse strand, counting down.
ACAGCGGGCTTCAGGCGTTCGACCAGGGCAGCCGTGCCCGCTCCCGCGTCGGGAGAGGAGCCGATGTCGCCGGCGGCGACCACCGTGACACTCGCAGCGCCCGGCTCGACGCCCGTGGCACTCGGCGAGGCAGGCGCCGAACCGGATGCGGTCGTGGACGGTTGGCCCGACGATGTCGAGCCGGAGCAACCGCCGAGGACGACCAGCAGCAGCAAGCTCACGGCTGCACGCAGCGCGACAGAGTGCACTCGGCTCATCTCTCCGCTCATACCTTGCATCCTTGCGACATAACCTGCCCGTGAGAACCCGTGGCGCGGCGGTCCTTGCTTCCGGCCAACCGCGGCCCCACCCTGAGCCTGTGGCGCTGTCCCCCGAGCATCTCGACAAGGTGACGACCGAGTTGCTGGCCGTGTCGCGTTCCGCCACGTCCAAGCGCGAGGAGGCCGCCAACCTCGCGCGGATCTGGAACAAGAGCAGCGCGTCGTACCAGGCGAAGCATCGGGCGGCTCCCTCGGGTGCGGCGTAGAGCCGACCGACGCGAGTCGCAGCAGATCGCTCGCGGCGCCGTGGCGTCCTGGGGCGCGGGTGTGGACGACGAGGAGGTGGGGTGCCTCGTCGATCGCGCACTCAGCCTCGACGAGGGCAACCTGACGGCCCTCGAGCTGCGGTGGTTCCTGACGCCAGCCACGACGGCGGAGGCCCGGCTGGCCCGTGACGAGCTGTTCATGCACGGCTGGCGAGCATCGCGGGCCGGCTCCTTCGCCCGCGCCCAGGCGGCGGCGAACATGGCATGGCGGATGCTCGAGGCCGCGCCGCTGGGTTCCTGGGGGCAGCGGCCGCCGAGCCGACGGGAGGCCAACGTGGTCGAGCTCGCGGACTACGCGTCCGACCGGCTGCCTCGCGAGCTGATGGCGATGTCGTGCGGGTCGGCGCGGCTCGCCATGGAGGGTGACCTCGTTGCGGCGCGTGCGCTCGCCCGGCGCGCCCGGCGCAGGGCTCGCAAGGACCCCACCATGCGCGGCTGGCTGTCCTCGCTGCTGTGGTCGATCGACCGGGTGGCGGGGCAGGGCGGCAAGCCGACGGTCACCGAGGAGGAGCTGCGGCGCGACCTTGCCGCCGTGGACGACCCGCTGTCGCGCAGCGAGATGGCACAGGCTCGCCTGATCTGGCGCAGCGCTAGCTCTTCACCTTGAGCATCTGCGGGTCGTAGAGGGGTCGCAGTGACGCCGTCGCGGGGTACAGCCGGCCGGCGATGTCCACCTCCCACTGCGCGCTGTCGATCCATGCCCGGTCGACAGGCTCGCCGGCCTCGACCATCGCCAGGCCCACAGCGCCGCCGAGCGTGTGACCGTACGACGCCGCGCGGACGTGGCCCACCGTCTTGCCTTCCCGGTAGACCGGCTCGGCGTGCCACAGCATCGGCTCGGGGTCGTCGACCAGCAGCTGCACCAGGCGCCGCGAAAGCGGGCCTGCTGCCTTCTTCTCTTCGACAGCCTTGCGGCCGATGAAGTCACCTGGCCTAGCGAGGTCCACGGCGAAACCGAGGCCTGCTTCCAGCACCGAGTCGGTGTTGTCGATGTCGTGGCCGTAGTCGCGGTAACCCTTTTCCATCCGCAGGCTGGCCAGCGCCTTGAGGCCTGCGTGCCGCAAGCCGACCGACTCCCCCGCGGCCACCAACCGGTCATAGACGTGAGTCGCCTGCTCCGTAGGGATGTAGAGCTCGTAGCCCAGCTCACCGAGGTAGGTGATCCGCACGCACAGTGCGCGGGCATAGCCGATGTCGATCGACCGGGCGGTGCGGAAGGGGAACGCCGTGCCGGACAGGTCGACGGACGTCAGCGACTGCATCAGCTCGCGCGAACGCGGCCCTTGCACGTTGATCTGCGCGAAGCCGGAGGTCATGTCGGTGACAAAGGCATGCAGCTCCGCTCCGGGGCCGACCGCCAGGTGCCGCTTCATCCAGGTCTCGACGTGCCGGTGCGCCGTGTCCGACGCGATCACCCAGAAGCGCTCGTCGTCGAGCTTGGTGACCGTCAGGTCTGCCTCCAGCGTGCCGGCCTCGTTGAGCCACTGCGTGTAGGTGATGCGACCGCTCTCGCCGTCGACCCGGTTGGCGGACAGGTGGTCGAGGAACCGTCCGGCATCGCGTCCCTGCACGACGAACTTCGACATGAACGACATGTCCATGACGATCACGCCTTCGCGAGCGGCTCTGTGCTCGCCCGCCCACCACGGGAACCAGTTCTCGCGGCCCCACGACAGCTTCTCCACGACGGGTTTCTCACCCTCCGGGGCGTACCAGTCGGCACCCTCCCAGCCGCTGACATCGCGGAAGTACGCTCCCCGCGCCACGAGGCGGTCGTGCAGCGCCGACCGCTTGGCGTCCCGCGCGGTCCGCATCGACTTGGTCGGGTAGTGGCACTGGTAGACCGCTCCGAGCGACTCCACCGTCCGTGTCGCGCGGTACTCCGGGTTGGCCTGGTAGGTGTGCAGCCGGTCGATGTTCATGCCGGTCACGTCGATGTCTGGTCGTCCGTCGACGATCCAGTGAGCGAGCGCGCGACCGAGCCCACCACCGGTCAGGATGCCGATCGAGTTGAGCCCGGCCGCTACGAAGTAGCCGCGAACCTCGGGTGCCTCACCGACGACAGGCTGCAGGTCCGGTGTGAACGACTCGGGACCGCAGAACAGCTTGCGGATGCCGACATCGAAGGACGCCGGCACCCGCTGCATCGCCTTCTCCAGATAGGGAGCCATCCGGTCCCAGTCGGGTGGCAGCTCTCCGAAGGAGAAGTCCTCGGGCACGCCTGCGACCTTCCACGGCGCGCACTCGCCCTCGAAGAGCCCGACCATCAGGCCGTCACCCTCCTGGCGGAAGTAACCGTACGACGCCGGGTCCTCCAGCACGGGCGGCTCAACGCCGGCAGCCGCGATCTCCGGCATCGTGTCCGTGATGAGGTAGTAGTGCTCGGCCGCCTGCAGCGGGATGTTCACGCCCGAGCTGGCGCCGAGCTGTCGGGCCCACATGCCCGCGCAGTTCACGACGTACTCGCACTCGATGTCACCCGCGGTCGTGCGGACCCGGGTCACCGCGCCACGCGAGGTCAGCACATCTGTCACGGAGACTCGCTCGACGATCGTCGCGCCGGCCATCCGCGCGCCGCGTGCCATCGACATGGTGACGTCCACCGGGTTGGCACGTCCGTCCTCGGCGACGTAGAAGCCGCCGAGGACGTCGTCAGTGCGCGCCAGCGGGAACAGCGACGCGACCTCGGCTGCGCTGATCTCGTGCACGTCCACCCCGCAGTAGCGGTTGAACGCCGCCACGCGGCGGTACTCCTCCAGCCGGTCCTCGTCGCTCGCGATCTCGATGAAACCCACCGGCTTGAAGCCGGTCGACAGACCGGTCTCGGCCTCGAGCCGCGCATAGAGGTCGCGGGTGTACCTGCGCATCTCCGTCGAGGTCTCCGACGTGGACCCGAAGGTCACCATCAGGCCGGCCGCGTGCCAGGTGGTCCCCGAGGTCAGCTGGTCGCGCTCCACGAGCACGACGTCCTGGCCGAGGTGCGCGAGGTGGTAGGCAACCGACGTGCCGATGACGCCGCCGCCGATGACGACGACGCTGGCCCGCTGCGGGACGACCTTGTCAGCCATGCCCGGAGCCTAGGCCGTTGCTGACCGGTGAGTCAGTCGGCCTCCGCGGCGATCCGCAGGTCGGCGAACAGCTCTGCGAGCCGGGCAGGGGTGTAGTGCGCGTTCAGCCCACTCGGGTTCGGCAGCACCCAGACCTTGGTGGCGCCGATGGCCGATGGCTGCAGCCCCAAGCCCGCCTTGGGCCGGCCGAAGGCCGCGCGGTAGGCCGTCACGCCGAGCACGGCGAGGTACGACGGCGCGAACCGCTCAACTCGAGCCGTCACCTGGCTACCGCCCTCGCGCAGCTCCGCCGCTGACAGCTCCGCCGCGGTCGCGGAAGCACGGGCCACCACGTTGGTGACACCGAGCCCGAGGTCAAGCAGCTCCCACTGCTCGGCGGCGGCCAGCTGGCGCGACGTGAAGCCCGATCGGTACAGAGCAGGCCAGAACCGGTTGCCCGGCCGGGCGAAGTGATGACCGGCCCAGGCCGTGTACAGACCGGGGTTGATACCGCAGAACAACACCCGCAGGCCGGGTGCGATGACGTCCTCGATGCAGCGGTCCTGGAAAGCGAACAGCTGCGCGCGGGTCGGACCGGCCATGGCGGTGATCCTCGCACCTGCGGCACCTGCCGCGCCGCTCGGTCGTTTGGGCTGCCTGGGCGCGGTTAGGGTCCAGGACATGGAGCGACGCAAGCTCGGCAGGACCGGCCGCCCGGTCTCGGTTGTCGGACTGGGCTGCTGGCAGCTCGGCGCCGACTGGGGCGACGTCAGCGAGGACGACGCCATGCAGGTGTTGCACGCAGCGGTCGACTCCGGGGTGACGTTCCTCGACACGGCCGACGTCTATGGAGATGGCCGCAGCGAGCGGCTCGTCGGACGGCTCCTTCGTGAACGTGGTGACACCGACCTCACCGTGGCCACCAAGATGGGCCGGCGCGCTGACCCGTTCGCCCCCGAGACCTTCACCCTGGACGCGTTCCGCGGTTGGCTGGACCGCAGCCGCCGCAACCTCGACGTCGAGACGATCGACCTGGTCCAGCTGCACTGCCCCCCGACGGCGGTGTTCCACGACGACCGGGTCTTCGATGGCCTCGACTCGCTCGTCGAGGACAACCTCATCGCGGCGTACGGCGTCTCCGTCGAGACGGTCGACGAGGCGCTGACGGCCATCGCGCGACCGAACGTCGCGACGGTGCAGATCATCCTCAACGCCTTCCGCCGCAAGCCGCTCGAGCAGGTGCTGCCGGCCGCCGTGCAGGCGGGTGTCGGCGTCATCGCCCGGGTGCCGCTCGCGAGCGGTCTGCTGTCGGGGAAGTACGACGAGAGCACGACGTTCGCGGCCGACGACCACCGCAGCTACAACCGCGACGGTCAGGCCTTCGACGTCGGTGAGACGTTCAGCGGCGTGCCGTTCGAGGTCGGCGTGAGAGCCGCGCGGGAGATCTCCCGGCACACGCCCGAAGGCGCCACGACCGCACAGCTCGCGCTGCGGTGGGTCATCGACCAGCCGGGTGTGAGCACCGTGATCCCGGGCGCCCGCAAGCCCGACCAGGCGCGCGGCAACGCAGCTGCTGCGGACATCGCGCCCTTGACCGACGAGGTGCTGCAGGCATTGCGGGACGTCTACGACGAGAGCATCCGGGAGCACGTCCACGACCGTTGGTGAGCGACCGAGCAGGCACGAGTGAAAGCCGTCCGGCTGCACGGCTACCACCATGGGTGAGAGGTCGGCTCGGAGCACCTGTCGCCGGGTGATGCGCTCATCCTGCATCCCCCGGTCACGTGCGGTTCTGTCGGGCATGCCGTGCGGGCGACGACGTGACGCTGCACACCAGGACCTATCCGCTCTACGCGGTCAACGAGGGCGACGGACGATCTCGAGGCCGGCCGGCCGGCTGCGGGGCCGGGGCGTCCTGGTGCCCTAGAGCTCCAGGTGGAGCCGCGCCCCTGAGCTCAGCGGCGGACGGCAACGACGTCGTGCACCACGCGACCGGCGGCCAGGCCCTGTTCCTCGAACCGGGTGCGCACCCGCCACGGCACTTCATCGACGAGGTCGTACGACTCATGGCCGGCCAGCACGCGTCGTACCTGCTCGGCGTAGTGCTCCCAGTCGGTGGCGACGTGCAGCCGCCCACCCGGCAGCAGCCGCGCCGCGACGAGCGAGGCGAACGCCTCGTCCACCAGCCGCCGCTTCCAGTGGCGCGCCTTGGGCCACGGGTCAGGGAAGAAGATGCGCACCTCGGTCAGCGAGTCGGGACCGATCATCGAGCGCAGCAACGTCGTGGCGTCGCCGTCGCCGACCCGCACGTTGGTCAGGCGGCGGAGCTCGACCTGCCGCAGCAGTGCGCCCTGGCCTGGCGTGTGCACGTCAACGGCGATCACGTCGCACTCGGGCTGCGCCTGCGCCATCTCGGCAGTCGCCTCGCCCATGCCGAAGCCGATCTCCAGGACGACCGGCGCGCAGCGACCGAACAGCGCCCGAAGGTCGACCGGGGTGTCGTCGATGCAGACGCCGAACAGCGGCCAGAGCCGCTCGAGAGCATCGGCCTGGCCCGGGGTCACTCGACCGGCGCGGCGCTTGAACGAACGCGGCGGCGAATGGTCCGCGGGAACGACGGGACTCATCACTGCCGGATCAGCCCTCGGTCGGAAGGTGGGTGGGGGCGAACATGTGCAACACCGCGGGCAGTACGACGACGTTGGGCCCCTTCTCGGCCAGCGCCGCGGCCAGGTCGTCCTGCAGTGTCCCGGGAGTGGTCCGTCGAGCAGGTACGTCGAACGCCTGCGCGAGCGCGACGAAGTCGGGACGGGTGAGCTCGGTGCCGAAGGCCGAGCCGAACTCATCGGTCATGTACTCGCGAAGGATCCCGTAACCGCCGTCGTCGACGATGAGCCAGGTCACCGGAAGGTCGTGCTGCCGGGCGGTGGCCAGCTCGGCGATGCCGTACATGGCGCCCCCGTCGCCGGACACGGCCAGCACCCGCCTGCCGGGCTGCCTCGCGGCTGCTCCGAGCGCGGCGGGGTAGGCGTAGCCCAGGCCACCTGCACCCTGGGCCGAGCTCATCGAGCCGGAGACGCGGGCGTCCCAGGCGGACCACGCCCAGTAGCCGAGGATCGTCATGTCCCAGAAGCTCGGTGCGTCATCGGGAAGGGCGTCACGGACCGCGTCGAGCACTCGCCGCTCGAGGCGGAGGTCCTGCGAGTCGAGGCGGTCCTGAACCTTGCCCAGCAGCTGCGCCGTGCGCTTCTCGGCCAGGCCGTCCGCGACGCGTGGAGACACCTGGCGACACAGCTGCTCGAGCACGAGCGCGGCATCGGCATGGATGGCAAGGGCCGGGTGGTTGGCCTCCAGCTTGCCGAGGTCGGCGTCGACCTGGATGACGCGACCGCGGGGCCGGAACGAGTGGTAGTTGCTCGACAGCTCCCCCAGCCCGCTGCCGACGACCAGCAACACGTCGGCGTCGGACAGGAACTCCGTGGTGTGGGCGTCCTCGAGCCACGACTGCAGGGACAGCGGATGCTCCCAGGGGAAGGAGCCCTTCGCGCCGAAGGTCAGGGCGACCGGCGCGCGCAGCGCCTCGGCGAGCTCGAGCAGTGCCGACTCTGCTCCGGCCCGCACGACTCCTCCACCGGACACGATCACCGGACGCTCCGCCGACGCCAGCAGCCGAGCTGCCTCTTCGATCAGCTCCGCGCGAGGCGCGGGTACGCGCGTCGTCACCGGGAGCGCGGCGACCGGCGGTAGGTCGACCTCGTCGAGCAGGACGTCCTGCGGGATCTCTACCCACACCGGGCCGTGCGGCGGGCTGATCGCGGTCTCCCAGGCGGAGGCCAGCGCGCTCGGGATCTGACCGGGCTGGGTCACCAGCTCGGCGGACTTCACGATCCCGCGGACGGTGGCCACCTGGTCGCGCAGCTCGTGCAGGAAGCCCTTCCGCGGGCCGCCGAGGCCGGCCCGCGGGACCTGACTGCTGATGACCAGCACGGGCACCGACGACGCCGCCGCCTCCTGCAGCGCGGCCAGGCAGAGGAGCGCCCCGGGGCCGGTGGAGACCAGCAGCGGTCCCACCGATCCGCTGGCACGGGCATAGCCGTCGGCGGCGAACCCCGCCGACAGCTCGGTGCGCAGACCGACGTACCGAAGATCGGACCGCGACAACGCTGCGAAGGTGCCGAGCGCGTGCTGTCCCGGGATGCCGAAGACGGTGCTCGCCCCCAGGGCCGCCAGCGACTCGATCACGATGTCGCCGCCGGTGCGGGCGCCCTCAGACACCTGAGCTCCTGGGACCGGGTGAGGCCCCGTTCACGCGAGCGCGGGGTACGCCGTCGATGGCACTGTCCGGTGGCAGCCCGGGAGTGAACACCCACAGCACGCGGGTCGTGCCGCGCTCTGCGACGCTGCGGAAGCAGTGTTCGGTCCGGGGCGGGAAGGTGAACGCGTCTCCTGCTTCGAGCACGATCTGCTCGCTGCGCAGCGTCACCTGAAGCCGGCCCTCGACGACGAAGACGAACTCGACGTCGGCCGGCAGCCCGTAGAGCTCGTCTCCGCTGCCGCCGCCGGGAGCGATGTCGCTGAGGATGGCTTGGACCCGCCGTTCACCGTGCGGGGTGAGCAGGTACTCGCTGATGCCGGCTCCCCCGAAGTTGATCGGGGGGTAGGCGTCGCGGCGGACTATCTCACCGGACGACGCGTGGAACAGGCTCCCGACCGAGATCGACAGGGTGTCGCACAGGCGCATCAGCGACGCGACCGATGCGGTGGCCTGGTCTCGCTCCAGCTTGGACAGGAAGCCCTTGGTCAGTCCGCTCCCGAGAGCCACCTCGGCGAGCGTCTTGCGGCGCGCCAGCCGCGCAGCCTTGAGCTGGGCGCCGATCCGCGTACCGTCGCCGGGCACCGCGGCGACGACCGGAGTGCTCCTCTTGACCACGCGGTTCTCCTCCCCGGCCACCGGCCAGGAGGCCAGTCCCCGGCTATGAAACACCCTTTAACCTTCAGGAAACAAGGGTTGACAAGGAGAAAGCTTCCGGTGATTCTGCAGTGACGCAGGCCACACCAGCGGCGCTCGGCGTCACCCTTCAGCTGGTCGTGCGACCGCATCCCGGTGAGGAGCTGGCATGAGTCCATCCCGAAGGACCCGAGTGACCTGGCGTCGCGCCGGCGCACCGGTCGTCGTCGCGGCGATCGCGCTGCTCGCCGCCGGCTGTGGCAGCGGCAGCGGGGACACCGCCACGTCGCCGACGAGCAAGGTGCCGACTCAGCAGCAGGACAGCTCACTGAACGCCAAGCTGCCCAACGCGGTGCAGAAGGCGGGTGTCATCAAGATCGGCACCGAGGCCCTCTACCCGCCCTTCGAGTCCTTCGGGTCGGACAACAAGACGATCGTGGGTCTCGACCCGGACCTGGCCAACGCGCTCGGCCAGGTGCTCGGCGTGAAGGTCTCGATGACCCATACCGCCTTCGACGGACTGCTGACCGCTCTCGACGGAGGTCGCTTCGACATCGTCATGGCGGCCATCACCGACACCAAGGCGCGTCAGGCGAAGTACGACTTCGCCGACTACTTCACGACGGGCCAGGCCATCGTGGTGAAGAAGGGCAACCCGGCGGGCATCAAGGGCGTCCCCGAGCTGTGCGGCAAGAGCGTCTCGGTTCTCACGGCGTCCACGCAGGAGAAGCTGCTCGGGGAGTTCAACACCAAGGAGTGTGCGGCCAAGAAGATCAAGGTGACGGCGCTGCCGAGCGACAAGGACGCGCTGCTGCAGGTGCAGACCGGCCGGGCAGACGCGAACTTCACCCAGGACGCTGTCGGCCGCTACAACGCCAAGACGATTGGCGGTGGCAACCAGTTCGAGGTCGCCAACTCCGCGCCGATGCTGCCCACACCGGTGGGGGTCGTCTTCACCAAGGACAACACCCAGCTGCGTGACGCCTTCAAGGCCGCGCTCGAGCAGCTCATCAGCAACGGCACCTACGAGAAGATCCTTGCCAAGCACGACCTGGCTGGCGGCGCGGTGCAGACCGTCACCATCAACGGCGGAACCACCTGACGGGAGACGCCATGTCGTCGAACGTGCACTCGTCGGACGCGGCCTCCGGCAGCCGGGAGCGTCAGCGCGAGCCCATCCAGGCGGTTCCGGTCTCCCACTGGGGGCAGTGGTTCTCTGCCGTCGTGGTGCTGGCGCTCGTCGCAGCACTCGCCTACTCGGTCGCGACCAACGACAGCATCCAGTGGCCCGCCGTACGGCAGAATCTCTTCGAGCAATCGGTCCTGAGGGGCTTGTGGGTCACCATCCAGCTCACGGTGCTGGCCATGGTCGCCGGCATCGTCCTCGGCATCCTGCTCGCCGTCATGCGGCTGTCCAGCAACCCGGTGCTTCGAACAGTCAGCTGGTTCTACATCTGGCTCTTCCGTGGTACGCCGGTACTGGTGCAGCTGCTGAT
>JAVEDJ010000008.1 GCA_030841025.1 Actinomycetota bacterium | reverse complement strand
ATGTAGACATCGAGCTCCTCGCCGAGAGCGGCGGGCGCCTGCAGGGCCGCTTCCTGCTCCGTGCATCTCCCATCGCGCATCCTTCGAGAGCGCAGCGGCTGGTGGCGGTGACACTGGCCACTCAGGTTGGAGCATCCCTGAGATGACCGCTGACCTGGGTAGCTGTCGTGCCACCTCCCGCCGGCGCCATCCTCACAGGGAGCCAGCAAGGCGTTGGAGCATCTCCGCTGCATCCTTCTCGACCGGTGCACCGTGCCCGACGAGAATGGTGTCCGGACGCAGCAGCGCCAGCTTGCGCACGGAGTCTTTCGCTGCGGTGCTGTCGTCGGTGAACTGCGGGTTCGAGCCGGCGAGGCCGTCCATGTTGTTGAGTGCGTCGCCGGCCACCATCACGCCCGTGCCGCCGTCGTACACGGCAAGGTGTCCGCGGGTGTGCCCGGGAGTGGCGATGATCCGCAGGCCGAACACGTCATCGTCGTCTCGCAGCGCCCGAAGCCGCCGAGGAGCCGAGACGTCGGCGAGGTCGTCGGCCCCTGCGTAGCCGGTGGCTCGGGGCGCATTGTCGAGGACGTCGCCGATGCTGCCCGCGTGGTCACCGTGTTTGTGGGTGAGGATCACGTGCCGTACGCCGGCCCACCCGGGACCGGCCTTGTCGAGGACCGCGCCGATCGCGTCGGCACTGCCGCCGACGCCGGTGTCGACCACTGCCGCCTCGCGCCCGCGCACCAGCACGTAGGCGGCTACGAAGCCGAGGTCGACGCGGGACCACCGCAGCTCGCTCGCGACAGGCCCGGCCGTGTCACCGCTCACGGTCGCGTCCGGTGTCGCATCGGGAGGCGACGATTGCGGTGCGGCCGACCGGCTGGCCGACGGTGCGCCGCCATCCGCGTTACTAGAGGCTGCGGCAAACCCGAAAACGGCGACGCCCAAGGCAGCTTGCCCCGTGCGCACCAGGAGCAGGCGGCGAGGGATCAGGCGCTCGTTTCTCGTGTTCATGCCCCCGACCGTGCTGCGCCGAGCGCGTGGCCGTCAAGCCACGATCCCTGCTTGGACAGACCGCGCCCTTCACACCGGTGCCCGCGCGTACGCTGCCTGCTCGTGGCTGCTGCGTCTGCACATCGGCGGGTGTCCCGATGACCGATGCCGTGCGGGTGGGGCTCGTCGGTTACGGGATGGCCGGGCGCGACTTCCACGCGCCGCTGCTCCGGGCGACCGAGGGACTGTCGGTGACCCAGGTGGTCACCGGAAACCCAGAGCGCGCTGCAGCAGCGCGGCAAGAGCTCGGCGGCGCCCACGTCGTGTCGACGTACGACGACCTGCTCGCGGCGGCCGGGGAGCTCGATCTGGTGGTGCTGGCCACGCCGACCCAGCTGCACGCCGAGCAGGCGATCGCAGCGATCGAGCGCGGCGTGGCGGTCGTCGTCGACAAGCCGCTCGCCACGAACCTGGTCGACGCCCAGCGCGTCGTCGAGCTCGCCGCCACTCGAGGCGTGCCGGTGACCACCTTCCAGAACCGGCGCTGGGACTCGGAGCACCTGACGGCCAAGCGGCTGCTGGCCGAGGGGGCTATCGGCGACGTCGTGCGCTACGAGGCGCGCTACGAACGGTGGCGTCCGCAACCCAAAGATCGGTGGCGCGAGAACTTGACCACGGAGCAGGGCGGCGGCCAGCTGCACGACCTGCAGTCACACCTCGTCGACGGAGCCGTCGACCTGTTCGGGCCCGTCACGTCCGTCTACGCCGAGCTCGCCGCGCTGACGACGGCCGGCGACGACGTGACGTTCCTGGCCGTCGAGCACCGGTCCGGCATACGCAGCCACCTCGGCGCTACGTCGCTCGCCGGGGTCAACGGCCCGCGGACCCGGCTGCTCGGATGCGCCGGCGCCTATCTGGTCGCCAACGTCGCCGACGAGACGACCCCGCACGCCGACTGGCGCGATGCCGACGACGAGCACCGGGGCTGGCTGGTGCGCGGCACCCTCCGTGAGCCGGTACGCCGGCAGCCGGGCAGCGCCGCGGCCTTCTACCCCTCCGTCGTGACAGCGATCCGCGACGGCGCGCCGATGCCGGTCGATGTGCGTGACTCGGTGCACGTCGTGGAGGTGCTCGAGGCCGCGCGACGCAGCGCGCGGGACGGGATGACAGTGCGGATGGACGGGACCACCTGACGGGCAAGGCCCTGATTCAGCACTGGGACGCGGCTCTCGGTCAGAACATCCTGCTGTCGTTGGCAGCGGTCTCCGGCACGGGTATCGCACTGCCTCGGCCGGCCTCACGTTCGGCACTTAAGCGTCCCGGCGGCGCAGCAGCACGGCCGCGACTGCCAGCAGGACGGCGACCCACAGGAACATGACGCCGTAGCCCAGCCACGGGTCCAGGACCGGTGCGCTCGACGTTGCGCGGGCCTGCTCGATGGTCGCCTGGGTGGCGGTGATCTGGTGGCCTGCGGTGGCGGGCAGGAACGGGCTGACGTTCCGGAAGAAGTCCGCAGGAATGGCCCGGAACAGGTTCTCGACGACAAGGAGGAGGCCGAGGACCGTGGCTAGCGCGCCTGCGGAGACGCGCAGGATCGCGCCGATGGCGAACGCGAGCAGCGAGATGGTGACGAGGTAGAGCACGCCGCCGATCAGGATGCGCTGGGTCTGCGGGTCGCCGAGGTCGATGGCGGCGTCGTGGGCACTCAGCGTGGGCAGCGACACGGCCCACGACAGAGCCGTCGCGCCGGCGGCGGTAACTGCGGCGGTGGCGGCCAGGACGAGAGCCTTGGCCCACAGGGCCGGCAGCCGCCTGGGCACCGCGGTCAGAGTGGACCGGATCATGCCGGTCGTGTACTCGCCGGTGATGACCAGCACGCCGAGGACGGCGACGGCCAGCAGCGCCAGGTCGGCGCCGGTGACCACGATGGACGGGTTGTGCAGCAGCGCGACCAGCGGCGCGGCCTCCTCGGGGCTGGTCTTGCTGCTGAAGGCGTCCCGTGCGGTGAAGAAGACAGCGAGGAAACTGACACCCGCCATCACGACGACGGTGGAGCCGAGGGTCCAGACGGTGGAGCGGAGCGTCGAGAACTTGATCCACTCCGAGTGCAGCACCCGTGGGAACGTGACCCGGTGCGCCGGCTTGCTCGGGTGGGCAGGCCCCGGTGTCGCTCCGCGCGGGGTCGCGGTGGGTGTCAGGGTGCTCATCACTGCTGCTCCTCGGTGACGGTGCCCGCCGCGGAAAGTGCGGGATCGGTGGTGGACGTGGCTGGTGTCGTGGACGCCGAGTGATACTCGACCGCGTCGGCGGTCAGCGCCATGTAGGAGTCCTCGAGACTGCCCTTGCGTGGTGCGAGCTCGTGCAGCACCAGGCCGGCCGCCGCTGCCGTCTCCCCGATGACCTGCGCCGTCGTACCGGAGATCTCGACGAGACCCGCCTCGACGCTGGTGGCGGTGATGTCGGGGCCGCGTAACAAGTCGACGAGCTCGGTTGCCTGCGGGCTGCGTACCAGGACGGTGGTGCCACTGGAGCGGCCGATGATGTCGGCGACGCTTGCGTCGGCGATGATGCGGCCCCGCCCGATGACGAGAATGTGGTCTGCCGTCAGTGCCATCTCGCTCATCAGGTGCGAGGACAGGAACACAGTGCGGCCCTGGGTGGCGAGCTCGCGCATCAGGTTGCGCACCCACAGGACCCCTTCCGGGTCGAGGCCGTTGACCGGCTCGTCGAGGATGAGGGTCTGCGGGTCGCCGAGCAGCGCGACAGCGATGCCGAGCCGCTGGCCCATCCCGAGGGAGAAGCCGCCGACACGCCTGCCGGCCACCGTCTGCAGGCCGGTCATCTCGATGACCTCCTCGATCCGCGCGCGGCCGAAGCCGTGGGTGGCAGCGACGGCCCGCAGGTGGTTGGCCGCGGACCGGCCGGTGTGGACGGCCTTGGCCTCGAGCAGGGCACCGACCTCGGTCAGCGGTGACCGGTGCTGGGCGTAGGGGCACCCGTTGACGGTGACGGTGCCGTGGGTGGGGCGGTCCAGACCGACGATCATCCGCATGGTGGTGGACTTGCCGGCGCCGTTCGGGCCGAGGAAGCCGGTGACTTTGCCGGGCGCGACGGTGAAGCTGATGCCGTCGACGGCTCGCTTCGGCCCGTACGTCTTGGAGAGGCTCTCTGCGATGATCATGGCCGAACGTCCTCAAGGGAGTGGTGGGGGCTGGGGTGCTCGTGCCCTTGCGCAGGCACCAGCACGGGGCTGGGCTGGTGCGCCATCGCGTCGCTCTCGACGCTCAGGTGCGGCAGCAGCCGGTCGAGCCGTCCGGGCAGCCACCAGTTGGCCTTGCCCATGAGCACCATCGTCGCCGGCACCAGGACCATCCGCACGACGGTGGCGTCGATCGCGATCGCCGCAGCCAGCCCCAGACCGATCATCTGCACGAACGGCGAGGGATCGGTGACGAAGCCGAGGAAGACAACCACCATGATCAGCGCGCCGGAGGTGATGACACGCCCGGTGGCTGCCAGGCCGCGGGCGACCGACTCGGCGGTGTCGCCGGTGGCGAGGTAGGCCTCCCGGATGCGCGACACGAGGAAGACCTCGTAGTCCATCGACAGGCCGAACAGGACGGCGAAGAAGAGCAGCGGGAACGGTGAGGCGATGAGGAACGTCCCGTCGAGCCCGAACAATCCGCCCAGCCAGCCCCACTGGAACACCGCGACCACGACGCCGTAGGCACCACCGATGGACAGCAGGTTCATCACGACCGCCTTCAGCGGGACCACGACGGACCGGAACACGATCATCAGCAGCAGGAACGAGGCGAGCATGATTCCGCCGATGAACAGCGGCAGGGTGTCGCTGAGCTGCTTGTCCAGGTCGAGGGTGGTCGCGGTCGGGCCGGTCACGTGGACACCAGCAGGGGTGCTGGCCCGGATCCGGTCAACCGTCTGGGCGGTGGCCGGGTCGGCGGGCCCGGTCGTGGGGAGCGTCGTCAGCACGACAGTGTCGCCGTCTGCGCTGACCTGCGGCTTGCCGACCTGCGCAACCCCTGGGTCGGCAGCGAGACGCTGCGCAAGCTCGGGGACGTCGGCCGGGGCCAGGCCAGTGTCTTTCAGGTCGGCGACGACGACCAGGGGCGCGTTGAAGCCGGGTCCGAAGCCGTCGGTCAGCAGGTCGTACGCCCGTCGCTCCGTCGCGCTTCTCGGGTTGTCGCCGGCGTTCGGCCAACCGGTCTTCAACGACAACGCGGGCGAAGCCAGCAGCAGCAGAAGGAGCGACGCGGCGACCAGGTAGGGCCAGGGTCGGGCGGCGATCCGATGGGCCATGCGCCACCACGCGGTTGCCTCGGCCGGCTTCGCGGTCCGACGCCGGCCGACGACCCGGCCTGCGTCGATGCGGTCCCCGAGCAGCGACAGCAGCGCCGGCAGCAGCGTCAGCGCGGCGGCCATGGCGAAGAGGACGACGAGCGATGTCGCCAGTCCGATGGAGGTCAGGAAGCCCACCCCGGTCAGCGCGAGGGCGGCCATCGAGACGATGACGGTCCCACCGGCGAAGAAGACGGCCGTGCCTGACGAGCCCATGGCTGCGGACAGGGCCTCGGCGTTGACCTTCCCCGCGACACGGTTCTCGCGGTAGCGGGAGACGATGAACAGGGAGTAGTCGATGCCGACGCCCAGCCCGATCAACGCGCCGAAGGTGGGTGCGGCGGTGGAGATGTCCAGAGCAGCCGCCAGCAGCGCGATGCTGCTGATCCCGACAGCGACGGCGATCAGTGCCAGAGCGATCGGCACGAGAGCAGCAACGAGCGTCCCGAAGACGATGACGAGGATGACGAGAGCCGCGAGCACCCCGATCCCCTCCGCGCCTGATGACTTCTTGCTGTTGTTGACCGCGGCCTCGCCGCCGAGCTCGGCCGTCAACCCGTCGGCGCGGGCCGGATCCAGGGCCTCGGCCAGCGCCGTTGCCCCTGGCACCCCGAGCTCGGTGGATGGCACGTCCAGCGTGAGCTCAGCGAACCCGACCCGCCCGTCGGCGGAGATCCGCTCTGTCGCGAAGGGGTCGCTCACGCTCGCCACGTGCTCGATCTCGGCAACCTGTGCCAGCGCGGACTCGACGCCGGAACGGAAGCTGGTCAGCTGCTCGCCCTCGGGGGCAGCGAACACGGCGACCGCGCTGCCGCCCGCAGCCTGGGGGAAGCGCTCCTCGAGCAGCTTCGTCGCCTGGGCGCTCTCGCTGTGCGGGGCGGTGAAGTCGTCGAGGAACGCACCGCCGAAGGCTCCGGTGAGGGCCACGACAACGGCGGTGAGGACCGCCCACGCGCCGAACGTCGACCATGGCCGCCGTGCGCTGACGTCGCCAACACTGCGGATTAAGCCGTTCAAACTGCGCGAGGCCGCCGGGGTTGCGGTCGTTGCTGTGTCCGGGTCTGTGTGGATCATGTCGGTCTGCCCTTCGTGCGTGTGACGAGTCATCGAGGCTGGGCGGTGGCCGTATCGGGCCGGTCGGGTTCTGCGTGGACGACCGAGATGAGCGGCAGGCCGACGTCGCGCAGCTTGGCCAGCAGGCCGTGCAGCGCGGCCTGGTCGGCGTCGCTGCCGTGGATGCAGGTGGTGCCGCCGTCCTCGGCGGTGAGGGTCATGCCGTCGAACCAGGCGGCCCATCGGGGCGCGAGGCGACCCTTGACGCGGATCTCGTACCGTCCCGAGCCGTGGGCCTCGCTCGTCGGGACGTTGCTCATGCTGGTCGCCTCCATCGCTCTTTCCGGATTCCGCCTGTCCGCGGCCGGTGAGGTCGCTGGCACTAGCCGGAAGTTAGGAGCCGATGTGGTGACCGGTCATCACCACGTGTGGTGAGCGAGGTGGTGATTTCTCAGAGGAGGTCGAGCTGCTGCGCCTGGCGGACGGCCCCGCGGCGGCTGGTCACGCCGAGCTTCGCGTAGATGTTCTTCGTGTGGGTCCGCATGGTGTTCAGCGACACGGAGAGCTCGCGGGCGATGTCGGGACCGTCCAGGTCGCTGCCGAGCAGCCGGAGCACGTCGAGCTCGCGCTCGCTCAGCGGCTCGACCAGGGCCTGATGGACGGGCGTGCCGTGTTCCGTCCTCGAGGTGGTGGCCAGCAGCCGGCGCAGGTAGCCGGTTGCCTTCTTCCTGACCAGCACCTTGAGCAGCGCCGCCATCGGGGGGCCCTCGTCGGCGAAGACGCGCACGTGGCCCTCCGGCTCGGCCAGGGTCACGGCTCTCTGCAGCGGTGCGAGCGCGGCCACGGTGTCCCCGCGGGCCTGCTCCACGAGCGCCTGCAGGACGAGAATCTCGATGACGGTTCCCGTCCGCTCGCCCTCTTCTGCCGCGGTGAGGAGCCGCGCCAAGAGGCTGGTCGCCTCCTCGATGCAGGTCGCCGCGCGCTCAGCCGCATGTCTGGCGAGGAGCACCCTGGCGAGGGTGACGTGCTCGTACTCCCGCAGATACGACAGGTCATCGCCGGCCGACAGCTGCCGCTCACGCGCCCATGCGACGGCCCGGCTCAGCTCACCGCGCCGTACCCACAAGCGTGCCCGCACCGCCGGGACCGGCCGCACGTTGGGCGAGTAGTCGCCGTCGTAGACGCGGTCCGCCTCGTCCAGCAGCTCGAGGGCGGCGTCGAGGTCACCTTCGACCGCGCGGAGCCGCGCCATCGCGACGCGCGAGCGGTAGGGGTTCTTCGGCAGCCCGTTGTGCTCCCCGAGCTGGTGGCAGCGGGCCAGGCGCTCGGCGGCGGCCGCAAGCTCGTCACGGTCCAGCAGGATCTCGGCCAGGCCGACGTGCATGTCCGCGGTCCCCCGCAGCGGCGGTTCGCCGGGCTCCACGGCGGCGAGCTCGAGGGCCCGCTCGTACGTCGACACTGCCTCCCCGAGCCGCCCCTGGGTTCGCCGGATGTCGGCGACGGTGACACTGCACCCGAGTACGTCGGAGACGAACCCGACCCGGAGGAGGCCCGCGATGCACGCGGCGTACCCGTCATGGGCGGAGGCGAGGTCACCGGCGGTCCACGAGGCGAGCCCGGTCAGGGCAGCCGCTGCTGCACGAGTGAGGTGGTCGTCGGTCGGCGCCAGCGACATCGCCTGCCGGGCGTGGCCGACGGTGCCGTCCAGATCTCCCTCCGACAGCGCGAGGGCGGCCCGGTAGAGCTGGACGGTTCCGGGAAGGCGCTTGAAGCCCTCCTGGTCGACGACGACCACGTCCGACGGTGGCTCCTCCGGCCAGGTTCCGACACCCGTCACACCCAGGGAGCTCTCGATGTCCGACAACCGGCGAGCGACGGTCTCGAACGCGGACACCTGCGCGAGCGCACCGACGAAGAAGACGCCGAGCACCGGGCGGACCCGCACCACCTCGTCGGGCAGCAGCTCCGCCCAGCGCTTGAGCTCGGCCTCGCGCCTCTCCCGGCTCACCACCGGGATGGCGAGCTCCATCAGGTCGGCGGCCCGGGCGAAGTCCGCGCCCCCCAGGGCGTGCTCGATGGCCTGGGAGATGTCGCCGTTCTGCTCGTACCACGCGCTGGCGCGACCGTGCAGCTTCGGAACCTCGTCGGCGTGCTCCTCGAGCAGGTGTGCCTGCAGGACGTCGGCGAAGAGGTGGTGGTATCGGTACCACTCGCGGCGGTCGTCGAGGGGCACCAGAAACAGGTTCGCCCGCTCCAGCGACACGAGCGTCGCCCGGCCGCCTTCCCGCGCGGTGACGGCGTCGCACAGCGGACCAGTGAGCCGGTCGAGCAGCGACGTCTTCACCAGGAAGTCACGAACCTCGGCGGGCAGGCGCCCCAGGACCTCCTCGGCGAGGTAGTCGACGATGTAGCGGTCGTCACCGGCGAACCCGGCAATGAACGCGCTGGCGTCGCCGCGTCCCTGCATCGACAGCGCCGCAAGCTGGAGCGCGGCGATCCACCCCTCGGTGCGGCCGTCCAGCGCGGCGACGTCGCCTGCCGTGAGCGCCAAGCCCATCGACCCGTTGAGGTAGGCCGCGGACTCCTCGGCGGTGAACCGCAGGTCGGCGGCCCGGACCTCCACCAGCTCGCCACGCCCCCGCAGCCGCGCCAGCGCGAGCGCCGGGTCGGCACGGGTGGCGAGCACCAGGTGCAGCTTCGGCGGGAGGTGCTCCAGCAGGAAGGCCATCCCGTCGTGGACCTCGGGCGCCTCGATGAGGTGGTAGTCGTCGAGGACCAGCAGGAGGTCGTGCGGCACGGAGTGGAGGTCATTGAGCAGGACGGCGATGGCCGCTTCCGTCGACGGCTGAGGCGACTGCAGCAGGGACAGCGCGCTGGCGCCGACGCCGTCGTTCGCGGCCTGCAGCGCCGCGACGACGTACGTCCAGAACAGCGTCGGGTCGTTGTCGCGAGCGTCGAGCGACAGCCACGCCGTGGACGGTCCACCGGCGGGAACGGCGGCCAGCCACTCCGTCAGCAGTGTCGTCTTGCCGAACCCGGCCGGCGCCGACAGCACGGTCAGGGCCGAGTTTGACACACCGCCGAGGCGCTCGTTCAGCCGAGCACGCGCGACCGTCCCGGGTCGCCGGGCGGGGACGTGGAGCTTGCTCTCGAGCAGGGGGCCTACCACGTGACGTCACCGCTCAGCCGTCGTGCCGTCCTCGAGAGCCTCACCACGGGCTCCTTTCGGCAGCGGCCGCTCCGCTGTTCACCATGCTCTCTCAGATCGTCGTCGCTGCCACGGACCAACTGCACCGTGAGCAGGTCGCCTCGAACGGGTCGCGCCCTTGCTGGTCACTACGGCGCGCTCTACGCGGTCGCCGGGGTCTGCGCCCTCATCGGAGCCGCTGCCATTCCGTTCGTCAAGCGTGTCCGATGATTCGTGCCCAGCTTTGATGGCCTCCGACACCGCGCTCATGCTCGTTCCCTTTGCTCTGGACCTTCGTCGCTGTCGCAACGCCCACGCGTCGAACCTGTTCACTCAGGAACTCGATGGCGGGTCGCGGCGCGATCAAGGTCGCCCCTCCGCAGCCCCCATGCCACCCCATCGACTCGGAGTTCGGCGTCGGCTCAGACCGCCAGCGGGCCAGGGGCCGTCAACCCGGCCTACGCAACGAAGTCACGTCGCCGAGGCGTCAGTGCGACAGGGCGGCGGCGGCTCGGCGGTTTTGGGGAAGCTCCTCATAGATGGCGAGGTGCTGCCGTGCGCTCTCCTGCCAGGTGAAGCGGGCGGCCACGTGGGCGCCCGCGCTGATGAGCGCGTGCCGCAGAGCCGGGTCCTCCATCGTCGACAGCAGCGCAGCCGCCAGCGCCTCCACGTCTCCCGGCTCGATCAGAAGCGCGTCACGTCCGGCGACCAGATACTCCCGGAACACCGGTAGGTCGCTGGTGACGACGGGAGTCCCGGCGCTCATCGCCTCAAGAACGGCGAGGCCGAAACCTTCCTTGACCGAAGGGAAGGCGAGGACATCCGCCGCGGCGTACCACTGCGGGATGTCCACGTCGGGGACCATGCCCAGGGGTACGACGTCGACGCCCAGGGCGAGGCCCAGCTCGGGAAGCAGACCGAGCACACGCTCCCGATAGGGACGGTGGTCCTGAAACGAGTGACCGCCGATAACGGCCAGCACCGGCGAGATCTCGCGGTTGGCCTTCATCTCGGCCAGCGCGCGCACCAGGGTGTCGCTCCCCTTGCGGGGCTCGATGCCGCCGACAGCCAGGATGAGCGGTCGTCCGGTCGCGCCGACCTGTTCACGCAGCTCCGCTGTCCTCTGGCGTTCGGGCGACGAGAAGCGTGCGAGGTCGACGCCGTTGGGGATCACCCCGGCCCGGACGCCGTAGTCCTGCTCGAGCGTCTGCTGCCACGCCTGGCTGACGGCGAGCACCACGTCGGGCTCGAGGATGGCCGATCGTTGACAGTCCATCAGGATCTGGCTGGAGAAATCGTCGACGTGATGCACCGTACGCACCACAGTCACTGCCGCGCCGGCGTCACGCACGCGCGCTGCCGCACGCGCGCCTATGCAGTCCTGGGCGTGCAGCACGGGGGCATCGAACTCGGTGAGGGCGACGGCGAGCCGGTCGATGCTGCCGAACACCTTCTCTTCCAGCGTGCCGTCGCCGGGCGGCCCGGGGACGATCGTCGTGGGCGCGGCGACCGGCCGAAAGAAACCCGCGGCCGGATCTCCCAGCGCAAGCACGTGCACCTGCGTCCCCGTGGCGTGCAACGCCTCGGCCAGCGCCAACGTGTGGACCACTCCGCCGCGTGGCTTCGTGGAGTACGTGATGAGCACCAGGTCGGCGTCGCTCATAACCCTCTCTCCGCCAGTTCGGGCTTACGAAGGGCCAACGCACAGGCGGCGTACGCCGCACGGGCGTTGCTCTCCGGGACGAGACAGCCGGCCTCCTCGAGGGTGCGGCGCTGCCGGGAGTAGACCTGCGGGTCGGCTTCGGTGCCGAGGACGTAGGCCACCACCTGCGCGCCGTCGTCGGCCATCACCTCAGCGCAGACCGGGGCCAGCTGACCTGCGGGGTCGGGATGGCTGCCGTGACCGAGGACGACGTCGAGCAGCACGACAGCGACGTCAGGATCGTTGGCCTGTTCGCGCAACAGGGCGAGCCGGCGGCTGGGGTCGATCATCGGGTGCGGCACTCCTCGCGTGTACTCCTCGGCCCCCAGGTCGAGCAGCACGTGGGAACCATCGGGCGCGGGCAGACCGTGCTCGCCGCGCAGCGGCTCATTCGAATAGACCTCGCCGAGCTGTTCCTCCAGGATCAGCTGCGCCTCGTAGCAGAGGGTGCCGCCGGAGAACAGACCGCGCACCGTCCGACG
>JAVEDJ010000002.1 GCA_030841025.1 Actinomycetota bacterium | reverse complement strand
TGACGTCGACGACCCGGCGGGTCGGGACCGGGCAGACGGCGATGTCGAAGGGCAGCGCCTCCGCGTCGTCGGCCGCTGCCTTCATCACCGCGTCGCGGGAGGCCGCGGTCATCCGCCGCATGTGGTGGCGGCGGCACAGCACCTCGTAGCCCACCACGTCACCCGCTTCGGTGTCCCCCACCACCACCTGCTCGCCCTCGACGACCATCACGCCACCGATCGTGCGGGCGTTGTGCGTCGCCCGGGCGCCGCACCAGCACAAGGCCTCGACCTGCAGCACCTGCACCCGGTCGGCGAGCTCGGTGAGGCGCTGCGAGCCAGGGAAGAGCCGGGTCCGGAAATCGGCGGTGATGCCGAAGGCGAAGACGTCGACGTCGAGCTCGTCGACGATGCGCGCCAGCTGCTCGACCTGTGCCGGGTGATAGAACTGCGCCTCGTCACACACCAGGAAGTCGACGCGGCCACCGTGTGTCCGGTGCGCGACCACGACATCCCAGAAGTCCAGGTCGTCGGTGACCTCGATGGCCAGCGTCTTCAGCCCCAGCCGGCTGGACAGGATCGACTCGCCGGCACGGTCCAGCTTGGTGAAGATCAGGCCGACCCGGCCCCGCTGGCTGTGGTTGTGCTCCATCTGCAGGGCAAGCGTCGACTTGCCGCAGTCCATGGTCCCACAGAAGAAGACCAGCTCTGCCATGCGCCCGCGCAGCCTCTCGGTCCGATGAGAACGGAACCCCTCCATCCTGCCAAACGGCCGCAACCGTGGGACGGCGCCGCCCCAACCCCGCCCTCAGCCGGGGCCGTGGCGCAGCAGCGGGATGAGCAGCTCGGCCTCGGTCAGGGAGCCATGCAGGCCGACGAGGGAGCCGAACTCGGCGTGTCGCCGGGAGTCGAAGATCGCGATCGGCTCGCGCGCGGCGACGACGACGTCCCCGATGCGCGCGAGGAGCGGAGCACGGACCGTGGGCCCGAACCAGCCCGCCGCCACGGCTTGCTCTCGAGAGAGCACCCACGCGTCGGACTCGAAGCTGGCCCGCCACGTGTCGAGCACGTCGGCCTCGGCGCCGGGCTCGGCGTGCACGTAGGCCACCCGCGGCTCCCCG
The DNA here is from genome assembly GCA_030841025.1 of Actinomycetota bacterium. Taxonomy (GTDB): domain Bacteria; phylum Actinomycetota; class Actinomycetes; order JACCUZ01; family JACCUZ01; genus BP-173. The sequence goes on along the minus strand of JAVEDJ010000002.1, from coordinate 14,092 downwards.
GTCAGCAGCCGGACGCCGGCGTCGAGCTCGGGCCGGGTGGCCAGGTCGATGCGGCCGGGCTCGGGGACGTCGAGCATGCCGTGGTCGGCCGTGACCAGCAGGGTCGCGTCCGGGGGCAGCGCAGCCGCAAGCTGTTCGGCCAGCCGGTCGACGTGTGCCAGCTGCAGCCGCCAGGCCAGCGAAGTGCAGCCCGAGCGGTGCCCGGTCGCGTCCAGCTCGCCGTAGTAGACGTAGACCAAGGAGCGCTCGCCCTGGCGCACGGCGTCGGCGGCGGCGGCGACCCGCTCACCCGGCGACTCCGCGTCCAGATAGGCACCGCCGCGGGTCGCGGCCTCCGTGAGGCCCGAGCCGTCGAAGGCACGTGGCCCCACCCGGGCGACGGACACTCCCGCCCGCACGGCCCGCTCGAACACGGTTTCCGTCGGTTGCAGCAGCCGGGCGTCCACCTCGGGGTCCCAGCGCAGCGTGTTGAGCGTGCGCCCCAGCTCCGGCAGCCACATCTCGAAGCCGAGCACTCCGTGCTGCCCGGGAGGCAGCCCGGTGCCCAGGGACGTGATGGACGACGAGGTGGTGGAGGGGAATCCGGTGGTCAGCGGCGAGTCATCGTCGGCCAGCGAGCTGAGGAAAGGCGCTGCTGCGGCGTGCTCGCGCAGCAGCTGCCAGCCGAGCCCGTCGACGAGCAGTACGACGGTGCGCGGGCTGGGCGGCAGTGCCAACGTGGCCGTCTCGCCCGGGACCCCCATGGCGGCCAGGACCGAGGGCAACAGGTCCCCCAGCGAGCGGCCGCCGTACCGCGGCGGCGCGGGCAGCCCCGCCGGAGCCGACACCGTCGAGGACGAAACCGCCTGGGGCGTCACCGAGCCGTGGCGCGCGAGAGTGCCGCCGCGAAGCCCAGCATGCGGGCGACAGCATCTCCACCCTCCGCCGCCTCGCTGACCCGCAGCGCGATGTCATCTGCGGCCGCGGTTCCGGTGTAACCGTGGTCGGCGTCGCAGTCGGGGTCGGCACAGGACGCGGGCTCGAGGTCGAGCCGGCTCACCGCTCCCCATCCGATGGTCACCGTGACCTCTTGGGGCAGTGCGCCGACCCGGTGGCGCAGCGGCTCGCTGATCACCCGGTTGACCACCACGGAGCGCACCCCCGAGAGGGGCACGGCCTCGGTCGAGGACGTCATGAACGGCGTAGGCGTCGTCGCGTCGGCGGGGTGGTCGTCGGCGTGGCCGAGCACCAGCCGCGTCGGGGTGAGCACCAACACCGTGATGTGGCGGCGGACCTCCTCCGAGTCGAACGTCGTCTCCTGGTGTACGACGAACGCGTCCACCGGCTCGCCGGCGACCGAGGCGTCGACGGCTTCCGCCACCAGCTCGGGGTAGTAGCCGGCGTGCTGGATCGCCGCGCGGAGATCGGCCAACGAGGTGTCGGTCATGGCGTCATCCTTGCACTACGGCAGGCCACGGGTGGCCGTACGTCCCCGGGTTCACCCGCGCAACGCCCGCGCTCCACGGTCGGTGCGGACCCGCGGCCGGGCCAGCCGGGCCGAGCCCGCGAGCACGCTGCAGCCGTGCACGCCGACCAGGACCGGGTTGAGCTCGAGCCCGGCCACCTCGGGCAGGTCGTCGGCCAGCCGGGCGACCCGCGCGAGCAGGTCCTCCAGCTGCGCGGTGTCGACCGGCTCACTCCCCCGGTGCCCGAACAGCAGCGGTGCGGCCCGGACCGAGCGGACCAGGTCGTGCAGGTCGCTGTCGGTCAGCGGCGGGATGCCATACGACCAGTCGTCCAGCAGCTCCGTGGCGACTCCCCCCAGGCCGAAGGAGACGACTGGGCCGAACAGGGGGTCCTCGACGGAGCTGATCACGCAGGCCACCCCGGTGCTCGCCATCCGCTGCACCACGAAGTGCGTGGCCGACCCGGGACCGAGGCGCGCGGCCATGGCGGCGTACGCAGCCCGCAGCTCCGGCTCGTGGTCGACGTTGAGCCGGACACCGCCCTGGTCGCCGCGGTGGCGCAGGTGGGGCGCGACGGTCTTGAGCGCGACGGGATAGTCCAGCGCCTCAGCGGCGGCGACCGCCGCGTCCACGGTCGCGGCCGGCCGCGACTCCCACAGCTCGACGCCGTAGCAGGCCAGAAGCGACCGGAGCGTGTCCTGGTCGAGGTCTCGAGCCTCGCCGTCGCCCAATCCCTGCATCGCGCGGGACACGACCTCCCGGGCGCCGCGGACGTCCAGGCCGGCCGGCTCGACGGCGTTGCCGGCCGGGGTCCGCCGCCACTGGGCGTAGTCGGTGGCCGCGGCCAGGGATCGGACCGCGTCCTCGGGTGTGTGGTACGACGGCACCGACCCCTTCCCGTCCGAGGAGCGCAGGGCCTCGGGCACCCCGCGGACGCCGAGGAAGGTCGCCACAACGGTCTTGTCCGCCTGCTGCGCCGCCTTGGCCAGCACGCCGGCCACCTCCTCGTCGCGGGCGACCAGCGGCGGGATGAACAGCGCGACGACGGAGTCGACGTCGTCGGAGGCGAACACCTCGTCGAGCGCCGCGGCGAAGTCGGCGCCCGTCGCCAGCGGACCCAGCTGTCGGGGCGGTCCGGCGAGCTCGAGCCCGACCTCGTCGCACGCGTCCGCGGCCAGCACGGCCAAGGCGTCGCTGTTGCCGAGGATGGCCACGCGGCGACCCGCCGGCAGCGGCTGGTGCGCCACCAGGGCGCCCACGTCGAACATCGCGTGGATGGTGTCGACCCTGATGACCCCGGCCCGGGCGAACAACGCGTCCACGGCCGCCGCAGGTGCCGTCGACTCACGCACGTCGTGACCGTGCGGCGGCCCGCCCCGCGCGCGACGACCGGACTTCACCACGATCACCGGCTTGCGGCGCGAGAGCCGCCGCGCCACGCGGCTGAACTTGCGCGGGTTGCCCAACGACTCGAGGTAGAGCATGACCGCGTCGGTCTGCTCGTCGTCCTCCCAGAACTGCATGAGGTCGTTGCCGCTCACGTCGACCCGGTTGCCTGCGGACACGAACTGCGAGATGCCGAGCCCACGACGTACGACGTTGTCCAGCAAGGCGATACCCAGCGCCCCCGATTGCGAGAAGAAGCCCACCCGCCCACGCGGTGGCATCACCGGCGACAGCGACGCGTTCAACGAGACCTCGGGGTCGGTCGCCACGATGCCGAACGAGGCGGGACCGACGACGCGCATGCCCGCGCCGCGAGCCAGTCGGACGAGCCGCTGCTGGCGTTCGCGACCCTCCTCCCCGGTCTCGGCGAACCCCGACGAGACCACGACCAGGCCGCGCACGCCCTTGCGTCCGCAGTCGGTCACGACCTGCTCCACCTGGTCTGCGGGTACCGCGATGACCGCGAGATCGACGTCGGTGGGAACATCCGTCACCGAGCCGTACGACGGTACGCCGCCGACCGCGTCTGCATGTGGATTGACCGCGTGCACCGTCCCGGTGAACCCCCCGGCGCGAATGTGCTCCAGCACGGTCCGCCCGACGGAGTGCGGCGAGCGGCTGGCGCCGACGACTGCCACCGAGGAGGGGCGCAGCAGGCGGGACACAGACGCCGCCTCGGCACGGTGCTCCCGGTCGAAGGTGACGGCCAACGAGTTCTCCGTCGGCTCCAGGCCGAACTCCAGACGCACGACCCCGTCCTCCATGGCGTGGCCCACGACGTAGCCCGCGTCCTGGAAGACCCGCAGCATCCTGCGGTTGTTCGGCAGCACGTCGGCGACGAACCTCGTGACGCCCCGTTCGCGAGCAGCAGCGGCAATGTGCTCGAGGAAGACCGAGCCGACGCCGCGACCCTGGTAGGCGTCCTCGATGTTGAAGGCCACCTCGGCCTCGTCCGGGGTGATGCGCTCGTAGCGCACGACGCCGACCATCTCGTCGCCCACCGTGGCGATGAGGGCTACCCGATCGACGTGGTCGACGACGGTGAACTTGGCCACGTCCTTGTCGCTCAGCTCGCGAAGCAGCGAGAAGAAGCGGAAGTAGATGGTCTCGTCGGACAGGCGGGAGTGGAAGCGCCGGAGGCCATCCGCGTCCTCGGGACGGATCGGGCGCAGGTGTGCAGTGCCGCCGTCGCGCAGCACGACGTCGGCCTCCCAGTGCGCGGGATACGGTGCGGGCGCCACGACGGCGAGGCTAGTTGCTGGCGAGTCCTAGCCGGTAGCGGCCAGCACCCCTGCTGCCACTAGCGTTCGGGGCGTGATCACGACCCACCCCGAGGTCGCCGAGGCTCTTGCCTCCGGACGGCCGGTCGTCGCCCTCGAGTCGACGATCATCAGCCACGGTCTCCCGCGGCCGGACAACCTGCGCATCGCGCGCGAGATCGAGTCCGCTGTGCGCAGCAGCGGCGCGGTGCCCGCCACCATCGCGCTGGTCGAGGGCCAGGCCCGGATCGGCCTCGACGACGACGCGCTCGAGCGGGTGGCCACCGGAGACGACGTGGTCAAGGTGAGCACCCGCGACCTGGCGATCGTCGCCGCGCGGGGAGGCAACGGGGCGACCACCGTCGCTGCGACCGCCCACCTCGCCAGCCAGGTCGGCATCGACGTCTTCGCCACAGGTGGCCTCGGTGGCGTCCACAGGGAGGCCCGCGACACCTGGGACGAGTCCGCCGACCTCGGTGCGCTCGCGTCGTTGCCCATCACGGTCGTCTGCGCCGGCGTCAAGTCCATCCTCGACGTCGCCGCGACACTGGAGCGGCTCGAGACCCTGGGCGTCGCGGTGCTGGGCTTCGGAACCGACTCGTTCCCCGGCTTCTACCTGCGCGACTCCGGCCACCCGGTGGACTGGCGGGTCGACACGCCGGCCGAGATCGCAGCCGTCATGCACGCGCGGGAGGCACTGGGCACCGCCCGCCGCGGGCTCGTCGTCGCGGCCCCGCTGCCCGAGACCGAGCAGGTCGATCCGGCCTTGCACGAGCGGCTGCTGCGCGCCGGCCTCGCCGCGGCCACCGCCGAGGGCGTGCAGGGAAAGGACGTCACGCCCTTCCTGCTCGACTACTTCCACCGCGAGAGCAACGGCGTGAGCCTGGAGGCCAACGTCCGCATCATCCTGCGCAACGCATCGCTCGCCGCACAGATCGCGGTCGCTGCGGCGTGACGGGCGCGGCAGCATGACCGGCCCCCGGGGCACCGAGACCCTCGAGGCACTGGTCGTCGGCGACCTGATGGCCGACGTGGTGGCCGCCATGTCGACGTCGCTCGCCCGGGACAGCGACACACCGTCGCGCGTGAGGACGCACGGCAGTGGCTCGGCCGCGAACGTGGCCGCCTGGCTGGCCGCCGAGGGGGTGCGCACGACGTTCCTCGGTTGCGTGGGGGATGACCCGCTCGGTCGCGACGGTCTGGCGGCGCTGGCCGCTGCCGGCGTCGACGTCAGCCACGTCGCGGTCGACCCGTCGCGCGCCACCGGGACCTGCATCGTCCTGGTCGACCCCTCGGGCGAGCGGTCGATGTTGCCCGATCCCGGGTCCAACGACGCGCTCGTGCCGCACGACCTGCCGCGACAGCTGTTCCGGCCGGGGAGGCACCTGCACCTGTCGGGCTACACGCTGCTTCGGGAGGGGTCACGCGCCGCAGGCCTGACCGCCCTGGCCCGGGCGCGGGAAGCCAGGATGACCATCTCGGTCGACCCGTCCTCGGCTGCGCTGTTGGCGGCGGCGGGCGCCGAGCAGTTCCTCGGGTGGACGACGGGAGTGCAGGTGCTGCTGCCGAACGCCGACGAGGCCAGGACACTGACCGGCTCAGCCGACCCGAGGCTGGCCGCCGAGGAGCTGTCGTCGTCGTACGACGAGGTGGTGGTGACGCTGGGACGCGAAGGCGCGCTCTGGCAACGCGGGTTCATCACGGCCACCGCGCCGGCGGAACGGTCGGCGGAGGTCGTGGACACCACCGGGGCCGGTGACGCGTTCACCGCCGGCTTCCTGGCGTCATGGCTGCTGCACCCCGAGCCCGAGACCGCGCTGGCCGCCGGCAACCGGCTGGCCGCGCGCGCGATCGAACGGGTGGGCGGCCGACCATGACCGCCGCACAGCGGGTGCTCGACGCCCTCGAGGCAGCCGGCGTGGCGTACGAAATCATCCGCCACGGCCCGGTGCGCAACCTGGCAGAAGCGGCAGAAGCGCGCGGGGTAGAACCCGCCGACGTCGTCAAGACGCTCGTCGTGCGACGAGGTGACGACGACTTCGTCCTCGTGCTCGTGCCGGGCGACCGCACGATCGCCTGGCCGAAGCTACGTGCGCTGCTGGGCGTCAACCGGCTCTCGATGCCTGACGCCGACACCGCTCTGGAGGCGACCGGCTTCGAGCGCGGCACGATCACGCCGTTCGGCACCACCGACCGCTGGCCGGTCGTCGCCGACGAGCGGCTACGCGGCCGGCGGGTCACCCTGGGCGCAGGCGAGCACGGCGCGGCGGTCGCCGTGGACGCCGATGCCGCGCTGGCCGCCCTGGACGCTCAGGTGGCCGACGTCACCGAGCCGGAGAGCTGACCGCCTGCAGCGGAGTCAGGTCGACGGGTGCGTCGGCCGACTCGCGCCCGAGCAGGGCGACGCAGTCGCTGATCGACCCGGCGAGCATGTCGTGGAGCACCGCATCGGGGTCCGGCACGCAGGCCTCCGCGACCGCGAGCACCGCACAGCGCACCGTGCTCGGCGCGGAGTGGCGCCGGAATCCGCGCGGTGACACCCCGATCTCGCGGGAGAACTGCCGAGCCCAGCCGGCCGCCTCGGGGGCCTGTTCGAGCGCCCGCCTGGTGCTGTCCTGCAGCGACTGCGGCGCGCGGCCGTCGAGCCGGGCGAGCACCCGGTCGGCAGTGAGGACGGCGACCGCCATGACCCGCTGGCGGTCGGCGGCAGCCACCGGCAGCGCGGTGCGGGCCGCCCGCAGCGCGATGACTGCGTCCATCCGCAGGTCGTCGCTGGTGAGCCCGATCACGGACGGGATCAGCACGGCGAGCCGGGAGCGGCCCTGGTCAGACGTGCAGTCGTTGACCGTGCGGGCGAGGGACGCGAGCAACGGCTGCGTGCACTTGGGATGGTCGCTCCACCGCTCGCCGGCGAGGAACGAGGCGAGCTCCATGAAGCAGGCGCCCTTGGCCGGCCTGCGGTGGCGCCCCCGGGACAGGACAGGGACGAACTCAGGTGTCTGTGACTGACTGGACACATCGGCTCCCACGGGTCAGGAAGGTGTCCCGCAAGTCTGCGCGCTAACCCGCCGGGCCACAACCATCACCAGCGGCGATCTGGCCGGCCGCTGTGCGCCGGCCCTCGCGTTGGCAGCACCGTTGACCCTCCCGCCCGGGAGGTGCGAGGGTCGCGCGCATGGGTGCAACCGAGACCTTCCGAGCGGCCCGCGACCTCCTGCTGGCCCACCGCGACGACTACGACAAGGCCCGCAGCGAGTTCCGGTGGCCCGAGCTCGAGACCTTCAACTTCGGCCTCGACTGGTTCGACGTACTGGCCGCTGAGCAGCCCGACACTCCTGCGCTCTGGATCGTCCACGACGACGGCACCGAGGACGGGCGCAGCTATGCCGAGCTGTCGGCGCGGTCCTCCCAGGTGGCTGTGTGGCTCCAGCAGCAGGGTGTCGACCGCGGCGACCGGCTCCTGCTGGTGCTGGGCAACGTCGCGCCGCTGTGGGAGATCATGCTGGGGGCGATCAAGCTCGGGGTCGTGGTCATCCCGGCCACCACGTTGCTCGGCACCCGCGACCTGACCGACCGCGTCGAGCGCGGTGACGTCCGGCACGTCATCACCTCGTCGCGCGACACCGCCAAGTTCGACGGAGTGCCGGGCAGCTGGACCCGCATCGCCGTCGGCGACCCGGTCGAGGGCTGGCTGCGCTACGACGACGCCTTCACGCTGCTCGAGAGCTTCACCCCCGAGGTGGACACCCGGGCCGACGAGACCCTGCTGCTCTACTTCACGAGCGGTACGACGGCGCGGCCCAAGCTGGTCGAGCACACGCACACGTCCTACCCCGTCGGGCACCTGTCCACGGCGTACTGGATCGGCTTGCAACCGGGCGACGTACATCTGAACGTGTCCTCTCCCGGCTGGGCCAAGCACGCCTGGAGCAACGTTTTCGCGCCGTGGATCGCCGGCGCGACTGCGTTCGTGGTCAACCAGGAGCGCTTCGCTGCCGGGCCCCTGCTCGACACGATGGCGCGCTGCGGCGTCACGACGTTCTGTGCGCCGCCGACGGTGTGGCGGATGCTCGTGCAGGAGGACCTGCGGGCGCACATGGTGCCGTCGCTGCGCGAGGTCGTGGGGGCAGGTGAGCCGCTCAACCCCGAGGTGATCGAGCGGGTGCGCGAGGCGTGGGGACTCACCGTGCGGGACGGCTACGGGCAGACGGAGACGACCGCGCTGGTGGGCAACCCGCCGGGCGCCGAGCTCAAGCTGGGCTCGATGGGCCGGCCGCTGCCGGGCTACGCGGTGGTGCTCGTCGATCCGGTGACCGGCGAGCCGGGTGCGGAGGGCGAGATCTGCCTGGACCTCTCGCAGCGGCCGGTGGGGCTGATGGTCGGCTACCAGGACGACGACGAGCTGATGGCGGCCGCGATGCGCGACGGCTACTACCACACCGGCGACGTGGCGAGCCGGGATGAGCAGGGCTACATCACGTACGTCGGACGCGCGGACGACGTGTTCAAGGCGTCCGACTACCGCATCTCCCCCTTTGAGCTGGAGAGCGTGCTCATCGAGCACGTCGCCGTCGCCGAGGCAGCAGTCGTGCCGGCGCCCGACCCGGTCCGGTTGGCCGTGCCCAAGGCGTACGTCACCCTGTCCGCCGGCCACGAGCCCTCCGCCGAGACAGCGCGCGACATCCTCGGATACGCGCGCCAGCACCTCGCGCCGTACAAGCGGATCCGCCGGCTGCAGTTCGCGGCGCTGCCCAAGACGATCTCCGGGAAGATCCGCCGGGTCGAGCTGCGGGGCACGGAGGAGGCACACCAGGGGCGGCCCGACGGCGAGTTCCGCGACGAGGACTTCCCGGAGCTCAAGGGCGACGGCTGACGCTGAGGGTGAGGCCGACGCGACAACAGGCGCAGGGGTACGACAACAGGCCTGGGCGCCTGTTGTCGTACCCCTACGCCTACCTAACGTGGTCGAATCGGCGGGCCGGACGGGGGTCAGGTGCCGGCGTCGAGGCTGGCGACGTAGACGATCACGTCGCCCGTGCGCAGCTCGGCGACCTCGGGCTCGTTGTAGTGCAACAGCTTGCCGTCCCGTACGACGGCGAGCACGGGGACGCCCAGCGACGCCAGCGACTTCCCCGCCTCGTCGGGCGACACCTCCCGCTCCTCGATGTCGAGCCCGTGTCCGGCAGTCATCAGGTCCTCGATGACGTGCACGGTGCGGGGAACGTCCGTCGCCAGACCGAGCAGCCGGCCGGCGGCGTCCGAGGACGTGATGACCGAGTCGGCGCCGCTCTGGCGCACCAGGTCGTTGTTCTCCTGCTCGCGGATCGCCGCGACGACCTTCACGTTTCGGGCCAGCTGGCGGACGGTGAGCGTCGTCAGGGCGGCCGTGTCGTCGCGGTTCACCGCCACGATGACCGTGCGCGCCTTGTCCACGACGGCCTCCCGGAGCACCTCGTCGCTCGTGGTCGACCCGTGCACGGCGAAGAACCCGGCGGCCGTCGCGTCCGAGACGGCGTTCATGTCCTGGTCGACGACCACGATCTCCTCGCGGCTGTGACCCCGCTCGAGCAGCGCCCGGACTGCGCTGCGGCCCTTGGTGCCGTAGCCGCAGACGACGATGTGGTCCTTCACCTGTGACCTCCAACGGGCGATCTTGAAGTCGTCGCGCGAGCGCTGCGTGAGGACCTGGATGGTCGTGCCGACGAGGACGAGCACGAAGAGCAGTCGCATCGGCGTCACGACGAGCGCATTGATGAGCCTGGCAGTCGTGGTCACCGGCGTGATGTCGCCGTAGCCCGTGGTCGTCAGCGTGACCGTCGTGTAGTACAGCGCGTCGACGACCGACACGTCACCGTCGACGGCGTCCCGGTACCCATCGCTCTCGAGCAGCACGATCAGCCAGTTGAGCAGGACCACGGAGAGCGCGATGGCCACCCGGTGCAAGATCGCGACGTACGGCGCCCGCTGCTCGTTCTTGGGCAGGTACAGCCGGTGGTACGCCTCGTCGGACACGCGCCCATTCTGTGGCATCGATGATCGACAGCTTCGGCGACCCAGCCGCTGGAGGGCGGCCGACAGTCTGTCGATCTTGGAGATGGTCCCGCGCCAGGGCCGATCCGCGGCGACGTGGCCGGGTCGCTGACCGTGATCGTCGGCCGCACGCGCCAGAATGGATGAGCCCAGCACGCCGTACACCCGTAGCACCTGTACCGCACCCGAAAGAAGCAGGAGCACCACGCCCGTGGCCCGCCGCAGCAAGACCACCCAAAGCAGCACCTGGCCCGACGAGGACTTCACCGAGCACATCGTCGACATCGACGTCGCCGACGAGATGCAGGGTTCCTTCCTCGAGTACGCCTACTCCGTCATCTACGCCCGGGCGCTGCCCGACGCGCGCGACGGGCTCAAGCCGGTGCACCGGCGCATCCTCTACCGGATGGCCGAGATGGGGCTGCGTCCCGAGCGAGGGCACGTCAAGTGCGCCCGCGTGGTCGGCGACGTGATGGCGACCCTGCACCCGCACGGCGACACGGCCATCTACGACACCCTGGTGCGGATGGCGCAGCCGTGGTCGATGCGGCTGCCGCTGGTCGACGGGCACGGCAACTTCGGCTCGCTGGGCAACGACGACCCGCCCGCGGCCTACCGGTACACCGAGTGCCGGCTGACGCCCGCCGCCATGCTGATGACGACGAGCATGGACGAGGACGTCGTCGACCTGCGTCCCAACTACGACGACCGCGAGTTCGAGCCGGAGGTCCTGCCCGCGGCGTTCCCCAACCTGCTGGTCAACGGCGCGGCCGGCATCGCGGTCGGCATGGCGACCAACATGCCGCCGCACAACCTCGTCGAGGTCGTGTCCGCTGCCCGGCACCTGATCAGGCATCCCGACGCGACGCTCGACGACCTGATGCGCTTCGTGCCCGGTCCCGACCTCCCGACCGGCGGCAAGATCGTCGGGCTCGACGGCATCCGGGAGGCCTACGAGACCGGACGCGGCGCGTTCAAGACGAGGGCCACGGCGCGCTTCGAGAACGTCACGCCGCGCCGGAAGGGCATCGTCGTCACCGAGCTGCCCTTCGGTGTCGGGCCCGAGCGCGTCAAGGAGAAGATCGCCGAGCTGGTGCGGGCCAAGAAGGTCCAGGGCATCACGGCCGTCGACGACTACACCGACCGCGAGAAGGGCCTGCGTCTGGTCATCGAGGTCAGGAACGGTTTCAACCCCGACGCGATCCTCGAACAGCTGTACCGTCTCACCCCGCTCGAGGACTCCTTCGGCATCAACAACGTGGCGCTGGTCGACGGACAGCCGCGCACCATGGGCCTCAAGGAGCTGCTCGAGGTCTATGTCGCGCACCGCTACGACGTCGTACGACGCCGCACCACCTACCGCCGTCAGAAGGCACAGGACCGGCTGCACCTCGTCGACGGACTGCTGATCGCGATCCTCGACATCGACGAGGTCATCGCCGTCATCCGGTCCAGCGACGACGCCGCGGCTGCGCGCGAGCGGCTGATGCAGGTCTTCGACCTCAGCGAGACCCAGACCAACTACATCCTCGAGATGCCGCTGCGCCGTCTGACGAAGTTCTCCCGACTCGAGCTCGAAGCCGAGCGGGAGACGCTGCGCACCACCATCCAGGAGCTCACCGCGATCCTGGAGTCCGACTCGCTGCTGCGTGAGCTGGTGTCCAGCGAGCTGGCCGAGGTCGTCAAGACGTTCGGCACCCCGCGGCGGACCGTGCTGCTGGAGTCCTCGGGCACGCCGACCACCGCTGCGTCGCCGCTCGAGGTCACCGACGACCCGTGCTGGGTGCTCCTGTCCTCGACCGGGCTGCTGGCGCGGACCCTGGACGCCGAGCCGCTGCCGCACAGCGGTGACCGGGTCAAGCACGACGTGCTGGTGTCGGCTGTCCGGTCCACGGCCCGAGGCGAGGTCGCGGCGGTCACGAGCACCGGCCGCATGATCCGGCTCGGCGTGCTCGACATGCCTGCCCTGCCCTCGACGGCCAGCGCACCGCACCTGTCCGGTGGTGCGCCGGTGTCGGAGTTCGTCCAGCTCGAGCGCAACGAGCGCGTGCTCGCTCTGACGTCGCTCGATGCCGACTCGCCAGGCCTGGCCCTCGGGACCGCCCAGGGCGTCGTCAAGCGGGTCACCACCGACTACCCGCAGAACAGGGACGCGTGGGAGGCCATCGGGCTCAAGCCCGGTGACGAGGTGGTCGGAGCCGTCGAGCTCACCGACAACGCCCACGACCTCGTCATGATCACTTCCGACGCGCAGCTGCTGCGCTTCCCGGCCGAGAGCGTACGGCCACAGGGACGCGCCGCGGGCGGGATGGCCGGCGTGCGGGTGGCGCCGGGCGCGCGCGTGATCTTCTTCGGCGTCGTCGACCCGGCGAGCGACGCCGCCGTGGTCACCGTCGCGGGCTCGTCCGCCGCCCTGCCCGGCACCGAGCCCGGCTCGGTCAAGGTCACGCCCTACGCCGAGTATCCCGTCAAGGGACGTGGTACCGGTGGGGTGCGAGCCCACCGGTTCGTCCGCGGCGAGGACTCCCTGATCCTCGCGTGGGCGGGCGCTGCGCCGCCGCGGGCCGCGGCCGCGACCGGCGTACCGGTCGACCTCCCCGAGGCTCTCGGCAAGCGGGACGGCTCGGGCACACCGGCGGCGCAGCCCATCGCCGCTGTCGGCGCATGAGCGCGACCGGCGACGCGACGGGCGTCATCGTCGTCGCCGGTGAGAGCCTCATCGACCTGATCGCCAACGCCGACGAGCTGCGCGCCGTGCCTGGCGGGGGGCCGTACAACGTCGCCCGCACGATCGCGCGCCTCGGCCGGCCGGCGGTCTACCTGGGCTCACTGTCCACCGACCGGTTCGGCGTGCGGCTGCGCGAGGCGCTGCGTGCCGACGGCGTCGATGACCGGCGGGCGCCGCTGAGCGAGGACCCCACGACGCTCGCCGTCGCGCAGATCGGCGAGGACGGGGGCGCGACCTACGGGTTCTACGTCGAGCAGACCTCAGCGGCTGACCTGTCGGAGGCCCAGGCCTGCACGGTGCTCGACCTCGGGCCGGACATCGTCTACGTCGGGACCCTCGGCCTGGTGCTCGAGCCGGCCGCGGCGTCGTACGAGGCACTGGTCCGTTCGGTCGGCCCGGACACCCTGGTCGTCGTCGACCCCAACTGCCGGCCCGGGGCCATCCGCGACGAGAGCGCCTACCGAGCCCGGATCGAGCGGGTGCTGTCACGGGCCGACCTGGTCAAGGTGAGCACCGAGGACCTGGACTACCTCGTGCCGGACGCGGACCACGTAGCCGGCGCGCGCCGCCTGCTCGCGCTGGGCCCTGCCGTCGTGCTGATGACCGACGGCGGTCGCGACGTGCACATCGTGGCGGCGGACTTCCACCACGTCGTCCCGGTCCCGCCCGTGCCGGTCGTCGACACGGTCGGCGCGGGCGACTCCTTCCTGGGCGCGGTGCTCGCGCACTGGGCCGCCACGGGGCACCACCGCGACGAGCTGCGCGACGAGGGCGCGGTGGTGCGGGCGGTGCAGGTCGGCATCGGTGTGTCCGGCATCACCTGCGGCCGGGTTGGCGCGGACCCGCCGCGCCTGGCCGAGCTGCCGGCCGACCTGCGGCGCTCGCTGGCGTCGAGCTGAGCGACTGACCGCCAGCTCCTGTCAGAGCTGCGGCAGAGGAAAGATCTCGAACCCTGATTCGGAGATCTCGTGGTCCTCAGCGAGCCGCGTCCAGCGGTCTGCTTGCGCGTCGGGGCTGAAATGACGCAGGTTGTCCCGGTACTCGCTCACTGCGAGCGGAACAGTGTCCCTGGACAGGAGATACACCGACGACACCTCCTTCGGTGACTGCCTCGATGATCCTCCTCGGCTGCCCCGTTGCCCAGCCCGCCAACGCCGTCCCGAGCGAGCGGGTCGCCGAACGGC
>JAVEDJ010000370.1 GCA_030841025.1 Actinomycetota bacterium | reverse complement strand
GCACTTTCCCGATTGCCCCCATCGGCGGAAGGATCATGAGCCATGATTGCGCGCTGAGATGTGGCAAGCGTCAGCTCAGGAAAGGCCAGACGTGCGGTGAAGGCCCAAGGACGGCGGTCGTGAAGATGCGCGGCAAGGTAGTCGTGAACAGGTGTATGTCGCTCGACGGTTTCATCGCCGGTCGCGACGATTCGATGGACTGGGGGAATGGTCGCGCTCTCGCCGACTTCGTGGCACCAGACGATTTCGCGGAGGTCGCGGCGGCCACCGGTGCCATGCTCGTCGGCCGGCGAACCTGGGAGGTAGGCGACCGTATGAAGGCCGAGCAGCCGGACAGTATCGACTACCCCTTCTCCGGACCCATGTTCCTCCTCACCCACAGGCCGCTGGAGCCGCCGGTCCCAGAGGTCACGATCCTCGCCGGCGACATCGGTGAAGCGGTCGCCACAGCACTGGACGCTGCGGGCGGCAAGGACCTCGAGATCCTCGGTGCCGACGTGGCCGGCCAGTGTCTTCAGCGCGGGCTCGTCGACGAGATCCTTGTGTACGTACTGCCTGTGCTGCTCGGCGACGGGATTCGCTTCTCGTCCCCGGGGGTCTCGAAAACAGACCTGGAACCGCTCAGCAGCACGCGGTCGGGCGACGCCACCATCCTCCGCTTCCGCGTCCGCAAGCAGCCCGACGATACCGTCGGATAGTGCCGGTCAACTCAGCCCGGTCAGCGACCGGTCGCGGCGTCGCAACATGCGTCAAGATCGTGTCGGACAAGAATGACCCGAGAAGGGCATGACTGCGATGCAGATGAAGCTCGAGCTGATCCCGCTGCCGGTGTCCGACGTTGACCGCGCCATCGCCTTCTATGCCGACAAGCTCGGATTCAACAAGGACGTTGACGTGCAGCCCAGCGAGGGCGTCCGCGTCGTCCAGTTGACCCCAGAAGGGTCCAGCTGCTCGGTTGGCTTCGGCACAGGCCTGGATGTGTACGCGGGAGAACCGGGCAGCGTGAGGGGTCTTCACCTTGTCGTGGATGACATCGCCAAGGCGCGCGCCGACCTGATCGACCGAGGTGTAGAGATCAGCGAGATCCATGACTTCGGGGGTGGTGTCAAAGGGGCGCACTTCTCCGATCCCGACGGCAACACACTCGAGCTGCAGGAGATGGCGTGGCGCAAGGGCGCGGCGTACTAGGCAACCGCTGTAACGACGCTCCTTGGTCACGTGGTCGCCAGGGCTCGCCCGGGTTCAGGTGAGCGTGCTGGTGTCGATGACGAAGCGGTAGCGGACGTCCGAGGCGAGGACGCGCTGGTAGGCCTCGTTGACCTGGTCGGCGGCGATGACCTCGACCTCGGCGCCGATGCCGTGCTCGGCGCAGAAGTCGAGCATCTCCTGGGTGAGCGCGATACCCCCGATCATCGACCCGGCGAAGGAGCGGCGGGCGCCGATCAGCGAGAACACGTTGAGGCTCAGCGGCTCGGGCGGGGCGCCGACGTTGACCAGGGTGCCGTCCACGGCCAGCAGCCCCAGGTAGGCGTCGACGTCGATGCTTGCGCTGACGGTGTTGACGATGAGGTCGAACCGGCCGGCGAGCTGCTCGAAGGTCCCGGGGTCAGAGGTGGCGTAGTAGGCGTCCGCGCCGAGACGCAGGCCGTCCTCCTGCTTCTTCAGCGACTGGGAGAGCACCGTGACATCGGCGCCGAGGGCATGGGCGAGCTGGACGGCCATGTGTCCGAGGCCGCCGAGACCCACCACGGCGACCTTCTTCCCGGGTGCGGCTCCCCACCGGCGCAGCGGGGCGTACGTCGTGATGCCCGCGCAGAGCAGGGGTGCGGCGGCGGGCGCCTCGATGCCGTCGGGGACGGTGAGCACGTAGTCGGCGTCGACGACGACGTGCGTGGAGTAGCCGCCCTGGGTGGTGGTGCCGTCGCGGTCGGTGCCGGCGTACGTCGAGACCATGCCCTCCGTGCAGTACTGCTCGTCGCCACTGCGGCAGTTCGTGCACTGCCCGCACGAGTTGACCATGCAGCCGACGCCGACCCGGTCGCCGACCCGGTGCCGCGTGACGTCGGTGCCGACCGCGGCCACGCTGCCGACGATCTCGTGGCCCGGTACGACGGGGAAGGGCTGCGGACCCCAGTCGCCGTTGACAGTGTGGATGTCGGAGTGGCAGATGCCGGCGTACTGGACCTCGATGAGGACGTCGTTCGGGCCGACCTCGCGACGTTCGATGGTGGTGGGAGCCAGGGGCTGGCCGGCAGCGGGAGCTGCGTAGGCGTTAACGCGCATGGTGATGTTCCTTCACTCTCGTGTCGTTGGGGCAGGCGCGCTCGCACCGACGGACCGCGGGTTCGGTCCGCCGCAGGGGCGCGCCGTCGTTTATTGCTTCCTGGCGTCTCGGAGCTCGTCGGCCAGGGTGCGGGCCTCACCTGACAGCAGATCCGCACGGGCGTGATCGCCAGCCTCGACCGCGTGCCAGTAGTCGATCTTGATCCGGACGTAGCGCTGCCGGAGCGCGATCTGCTCGGCCTCCTCCGCCAAGCGCCGCTCCTGGGCCGCGAGCAGCTCGATCTGCTCGCGGGCGCCCGCAGGACCGAGCGAGCCGTTGGCGACGTACGCCCGCATGTCGCTGACTGACATGCCGGTAGCCGCCAAACATGCCACCCACATCAGCTGATCAAGGTCTTCCTCGTCGTAGACCCGGTGTCCGCTGCTCGCACCTCGGCTGACCGGCGCGATCACGCCGATCGACTCGTAGTAGCGCAGCGTGCTCGCCGGAAGCCCCGTCAGGGCGGCCGCTTCCTTGATCGTG
>JAVEDJ010000345.1 GCA_030841025.1 Actinomycetota bacterium | reverse complement strand
CGGTTCGCCACGGACCTCCCAGATGCCGTGGTCGGTGTCTCGCCAGTGCGAGGCGGCCTGCTCGACCTGGCGGAGCAGGATGGGCCACAGCGGCTCGGGGAGCTGGTCACGGGACTTGGCGTGGAGGTAAACGGAGTCCAGCATCGTGCCCCAGACGTCGAGCTGCCGCTGGTGGACCGCGGCGTTGCCCACGCGGACGGGGCGGGCCCCGTCGTAGCCGTCGAGCCCCTCGACAATGGACTCGGGGAGGTCCCTTTCGCCACCGATGCCGTACATGATCTGCAGGTCGTCCTCGACGGCAACGTCGCGGATGAAGGCGAAGAAGTCGTCGGCCTCTCGGTCCAGGCCGAGGGTGTAGAGGGCCCACAGCGCGAAGGTGGAGTCTCGCACCCACGTGTATCGGTAGTCCCAGTTTCGCTCTCCCCCGGGCGTCTCGGGCAGCGACGTGGTGGGCGCGGCGATCAGCGCTCCGGTCGGCGCATAGGTGAGCCCTTTCAACGTCAGCGCGCTGCGTTGCAGCTCCTCCCGCCACGGGTGGTCGGGGAACTCCCCCACCGTGATCCACTGCCGCCAGAACTCGGTGGTCTGCCACTGCTTCTGGGTGGCTTCCTCCCACGTCCTCGGTGGAGGCAGCGATGCCCAGGAGAGCGCGATGAACGCCTCCTCGCCCTCGGTCATCTGGCTGCGAATGACCACGGTGGAGTCCTCGATGCCCAACCGGCGGTCGGTGGTGAGACGGAGCACCAGCTCCCCCTCGTCGCTGCTGATGGTCCTGGCCTCCCCGTATCCGGGGCTGACGAACTCCCACCGTGCCCGGCGTCGGCCGTAGTCGAAGACCGGCTCGCACAGCACGGACAGCTCCACGGCTCCGCTGACGCACCGGACGGTACGCAGCAGGCAATGCTCGGCCTCGTAGTTCGTCGGCGGGCGGCGGTATCTGCGCGCTCTCTTCTCCGTGTGGTGCCAGGGACCCATCACCAGGGCATCCCTCACGATCATCCAGCCCGTCCTGGTCTGCCAGGTGGTCTCCAGGATCAAGCTTCCGGGGAGATAGCGGCGCGCAGTGGGCTCCCGGACGCCGTACGGCGCCACCTTAAAACCGCCCGCGGCCCGGTCGAGCATGGTGGAAAACACACTCGGTGAATCGTGACGCGGCAGGCACATCCACTCCACCTGCCCGCTCGGGGCGATCAGGCAGTTGGCCTCACAGTCGGACAGGAACGCGTAGTCTGCGATCGGCGGGAACGGGCTCGTGCCCGGTGCAGGCCGCTTCCTGCCCGCAGCCCCAGATCCGACGTCGATCATCACCACCCCAGTATGCTCCACGACGCTACAGATGACATTCCCTCGGACCGCTGCCTGTTCCCACACCGACGCCGGCGACGTCCGTCCCCGTGCTCGCGACCGCGTCCGCCGCCAGCCGACTCACTTGCGCCGAGGGGCTCAGTCGACGGCTTGGCGCCGGGAGAGGTGGACCTCCTCGATGTCGAGTCCGGCCTGTACCTGACGGAGCACGGTATCGTCGATGCGGCGTTCGTCGCGGAGCCTAACTACGGTCCCGCGTTTATGGGCGAGCAGCGCCAGCCGCAAGGCGGTGTAGTGCTCGTCGTGCCGCAATGCCGGATCGGCGGTGGCGCCGGCTCGGTTGGCGCGCAGGACCTTCAGGTGCTCTTCGTATTCCCGCCGCAGCCGCGCGACGACATCTGTGTCTGTGCCGAGGTCGTCGGCCAGCTGGGGCATCGCACTGAGCGCTTCCATGGTGGCGGCCATCTCGGCAAGATGGCGTTCCTGCTCGATGTGCGTGTCGCGGGGCAGCCGTGCCCAACGCACCACCCGCGGCAACAGGAGCCCTTGCACAATCAAGGTCACCACGATGACGCCTGAGGTCACGAAGATGATCATGTGGCGGCCCGGAAAGGGGTGTCCTGACGCCACGGCCTGCGGTACGGCCAGCGCCGCGGCGAGCGAGACCGAACCCCGGAAGCCGGCTACGCCGCTGACCACCAGCCCCCGGTTACTGACACGAGGCGGGTGCGGCTGTGGCCGCCAGTCGAGAAGTCGAATCAGGTACGCCGCTGCGAACAGAAAAACAAAGCGCATGCCGGTGACGACGGCGGAGACAATACCGACGAGGACTAATCCACGCATGAAGTCGCCGCTGGGCAGGCCCCGGACTGCCGTGTGCAGCTCCAGCCCGACCAGGACGAACAGCGCGCAGTTGATCAGGAACGTGGACAGCGAGAAAAACCCCAGAGCCTGCCGACGCGTCTCGGCCCGGACAACCCGGGGCCCGATCTGGCTCATCATGAGGCCGCTGACGACGACGGCGAGTACGCCGGAGGCGTGGATGGTCTCCGCCATAAGGGCCGCCGTGAAAGGGGTCAGGATGGTGACGACGGTCCCGAGCAGCGTGTCGTCCAGGCGGCGCCTAACCTGAACTCCGACCCAGGCGGTCACGGCCCCGGCCAATGCCCCGCCGCCATAAGCCAAAAGGAACAGCCAGGAAACGTCCGGCACGCTGAGGTGCTCCTCGCCGATCGTGATACCGACGGCGAGGCCGTAGATGACCAGGGCGGTGCCATCGTTGATCAGGCTTTCGGCGCGCAACACGGTTACATCGCGGTGTGGCAGCGCCCGGGCCAGCACGCCGACGGCCGTGGCGTCGGTCGGAGCGAGGGCCGCTCCGAGCACCCAGGCCGGCCCCCACTGCAGCCCGGCGGCGTGAGCCGCGGCCGCTACGGCCCCGGCCGTTGCGAAAACCAGCGTCGTGCTCATCAGGACAATGACGGGAAGATTGCTCCTGATCTCCCGCAGGGAAGTGGTCAGGCTCTCCCAGTAAAGCAGCACCGGCAGGAAAATGAGCAAGACGACCTCCGACGGCAGCTGTACTTCGCGAAGTGACGGGAGAAATCCCAGCAGGGCGCCGCTGACGAGCAGAAGTACGGGCGGGGCTATCCGAAATCGCTGTCCGACCACGCTGCACACCAGCGCCGCCACGCCCAGGATCACGACAAGTTCAAGGCCGAGCACGACAATCCTCCTGTCTAACGGATGACACCGGGATGACCACGCGTAGCAGACGTACTTTCGTTCATAATGCATGCCCCTCGCCGATGCCACGAGTCCGAGTCCTATTGGCCGGAGCCGGGGCTACAGACTCCCGGCGATGTGCGCGTCGAAGAGGTGTGACGGGAACCAAGGGCTATGGGGTTTTTCGTGCGGCCATGCAATCGACGCTACGGAGGTCGGGAGGCCCTGTCAGCAGCTGTGACTCTCCCTGGTCT
>JAVEDJ010000331.1 GCA_030841025.1 Actinomycetota bacterium | reverse complement strand
GTCGTCGCTTGGGTGATCCCTTTTCGGAGACTCGGATCTCGGCCACGCTCGCCGGCTTGTCCGCAGTCGAGGCGAAGTCGACGCTGACGACGACACCGGACTTCCGGCCGACGTCTGCGATTGCCTGGAGGGCGTCTGCGATCGTCGACCGAACAGCGTCCAAACCCGAACCGCTCTCCTCGGCCCTGAGGCACTGCTCGATCCAATCGCGCATGAGCTCGGTCTGCGGAAGCCCGCGGGCCTCGGCGATCTTGGCGATGCGTCGGGACATCTCCGCGGGGAGCCGGATCGACCGCACGCTCATCGGCTCGTCGGCAACCTCACCTTCCAACCAACCATCGGCTTCCGTCTCAGCCGTGCTGTTGGTGTCATACCAGTTTGCGAGACGCTCAATCTCGTCCTGACTCTTCGGTCCGCTCATCGCTTGGTCCTCTTCTCGTAGAGGCGACGCTCGCTGTCGGTCATGTCTCTGGCGGTCACGACAAACAGACGCCTCGTCCCTTGTCGACGACTACGACAAGGAGGCGACGTCCGGCATCGGTTCGGCCGTATACCTCGAAGGTGCCCTCTCGCCCGGTCCGCTGCTTGCTCGCCCGGTCGAAGAGGACGCCCTCAACCTCGGCGGTTCCGACGCGATGGGCGGCGATGTGGTCTTCCGGCCATTCGTCCGACCTGACCGCGGTGATCCACACGGGTCTAGCGTACTACGTGCGTATGACGACAGTAAGGCGGCTGCACAAGTTGGTCAGCTCTCGCGACGGTTCTTCGCCGAGAAGCTGTAGTCCTCATCCATCGCGTGCTCGCCGATGAATCCGCGGATCCCGACCTGGCGCAGGTGGTCGAAGAACTTGCCGATCTCATCGGCGTGGGCATCGACCTCGTCGGCGTACTCATCGAGCAGGGCCAGCAGCATTTCCTTGCGGCGGTGCCGATAGTCGTTGAGCGTTGTGGCGGTGGGGGCGCCGAAGACGCGCGCCACCTTCTCGTCGGCGGCAGGGGGCTCGGGCATTCCGAGCTCGCGGAACCTGTCGTACAGAAGATCTACCTGGTCCTCGCGACCCAGGACCAGCGTGTAGAGCTCGTTGACCCGGTCGGAGGTGCGTTCCAGTCGCCGCAAGTCGCCCGGCGGGGGCAGGAAGAACCACAGCAGCGGCAAGTCGAACCCGCAGGCGAACGCGAGCAGTTCCTGGGCGTCGAACTCGCGCCGGCGCTCTCCGGAGAAGGCTCCCTCGATCGCAGAGATGCTCGCCTGACCCAGCCGCTGCCCGAGGAACTGCTCCAACCGTGCGGCGGCCTCGTCTTGCGTCAAGCCACGCAGTTCGCGGGCGCGGCGGAAGTTGTACGCGACGATCTGGTTCAGATCGGCCGTGTCCGGCTGGTGCCGTTCCGGTTCGGGTGGTGTCGTCGAGGTCCGTCGCGTTCTGGCCACGCCGGCACCGTACATCGCCTAGGTGTTGTTTTGCCACTTGCCAGGGCCAATGCGAGTGCTATCGTTCATGGATTGTGTGCCCATCGCCTACCGGTGATATCCGGCAGGCTGCCGGAAGGAGCCGGACATGCCCCTGCTGACCGTCGAACAAGCCGCTGAACGCATGTGCACCAAGCCGCGCTTCATCCGGCGGCTCATCGCAGAACGCCGGATCCCCTACGTCAAGCTGGGCGCCCACGTGCGCATCGACGTGCGCGACATCGACGCCTTCATCGCCGCCGGCCGGGTGACGCCGACCGACGTGGCCAGCGGCGTCTTCAGCTGAGCGATCGGGCTGCCTGACAGCGGAATACCGTCGTAACGACCACACGATGCCGCCATGGCTCAGCGGAGCCAAGCCGGCGGGTCGCCCGAGGAGGAGGCGAGGAGGTCCTGCCGTGGCGCACATCGAGGACCGCTGGGAGAAGAGCGTCAAGGGCCAGCGGGTGCGTACTGGTCGCTTCGGACAGGGAAACCGCTGGAGGGCGCGCTACCTGTCGCCGGACGGCCGGGAGCGATCACGGACCTTCGCGAGGAAGATCGACGCAACGCGGTTTCTCACGACGGTCGAGAGCGACAAGATGCGCGGGTCGTACGTCGACCCGGATGCCGGCAAGGTCACCCTCGCCGCCTACTTCGCCGATTTCTCGGACCGGCAGTTGTGGGAGACCGGCACGCGCTCGGCCATGAACCTCGCCGTGCGCTGCACCGGCTTGGGCGCAACGCCGTTGGCGAAGCTGCGGCGCTCGCACATCGAGACGTGGGTCAAGCGCATGTCGGCGGACGGTCTGGCCCCAGGGACCATCGAGACTCGGGTCAACAACGTCCGCTCCGTCCTACATGCGGCCGTACGCGACCAGGTGATCGCTGTCGATCCCAGCGACAACATCGTCCTTCCCCGTGACCGTCGCCGTGAGGCGGCGATGGTCCTTCCGACCGCGGAACAGGTCGCGTCAGTCAGCGCAGCCGCGTCGCCATGGTTCGAAGCGTTCGTGGCTCTTGCGGCCTTCGCTGGCCTGCGGCTCGGCGAGGCTGCGGGGACGCAGGTCGGCGACATCAACTTCCTCGCCCGGTCGCTGGACGTGCGCCGTCAGGTGCAGCGTGGTGGTGCCGGTGCGATCGAGGTGCGAGCGCCGAAGTACGGCAGCGAGCGCACCGTCTTCCTGGCGGACGGACTGCTCGGCATGCTCTCCCAACACATTGCGACCCACCGGCCCGGTGAGGATCCCGGACGGTGGCTGTTCGAGGCGCGTCCGGGCAAGCCCCCGCACCAGAACACCGCCGGCTATCAATGGCGTCGCGCATGTCGTCGGGCGAACGTGTCCGGCATGACCCTGCACGACCTCCGCCACTTCTACGCGTCCGGCCTCATCGCCGCCGGCTGCGACGTCGTGACGGTGCAGCGAGCGCTCGGCCACGCAAAGGCGACGACGACGCTGAACACCTACGCGCACCTGTGGCCGTCAGCGGAAGACCGCACCCGGCAGGCAGCCGGCCAGCTGTTCGCGGCGGCATTCGGCGATTTCTCTGACGGCCCAGCGACGGCCCAGAGGGTGTCTCACCCCATTTGACCTGCGGAAATGCAGAAATTCAGACGTTGAAGCGGAACTCCACGACGTCCCCGTCAGCCATCACGTAGTCCTTGCCCTCCATGCGGACCTTGCCGCGCGCCTTCGCCTCCGCCATGGAACCTGCGTCGACCAGCTCGCCAAAGGACACGATCTCTGCCTTGATGAAACCCCGCTGGAAGTCGGTGTGGATCACCCCCGCGGCCTGCGGCGCAGTCGCCCCGACGGGGATGGTCCACGCCCGGGCCTCCTTCGGACCCGCCGTGAGGTAGGTCTGCAGGCCCAGCGCCCGGAAGCCCAGGTGGGCGAGCTGGTCGAGCCCCGACTCCTCCTGGCCCATCGATTGCAGCAGCTCGAGCGCCTCGTCGTCGGGCAGCTCCACCAGCTCGGACTCGATCTTGGCGTCGAGGAAGATCGCCTCGGCGGGTGCAACAAGCGCACGCATCTCGTCCTTGAAGGCCTCGTCGCCCATCTCCTCCTCGTCGACATTGAAGACGTAGAGGAACGGCTTGGCGGTCATGAGGTGCAGCTCACGGAGGAGGTCCATGTCGACGCCCGCCGCGGCCGCACCGCCGTACAGCGTCGTGCCCTTCTGCAACAGCTCCTGAGCCTTCTGCACGGCCGCGACGACCGCGACCTTGTCCTTGGCCAGCCGCGACTCCTTCTCGAGGCGTGGCAAGGCCTTCTCGATGGTCTGCAGGTCGGCGAGGATCAGCTCGGTGTTGATGGTCTCGATGTCTTCCTTGGGTGCGACCTCGCCGTCGACGTGCACGACGTTCGGGTCGCGGAAAGCCCGGATCACCTGGCAGATCGCGTCGGACTCGCGGATGTTGGCGAGGAACTTGTTACCGAGCCCCTCACCCTCGGAAGCCCCGCGGACGATGCCGGCGATGTCGACGAACGACACCGTGGCCGGGATCTGCTTCTGCGAGTCGTGGATGGCGGCCAGCTGAGCCAGTCGCGGGTCGGGAACACCGACCACTCCGATGTTGGGCTCGATGGTCGCGAACGGATAGTTCGCCGCGAGCACGTCGTTCTTGGTCAAGGCGTTGAACAGCGTGGACTTCCCGACGTTGGGCAGCCCGACGATGCCGATGGTGAGACTCACGAGGTTCAAGGGTACGGCGGGTCGGGCTGAGGTTTTGTCCGACCCCGGCGCCACCCTGGTGCCCATGGGAATCGCACTGCTGACGATCGGGCTCCTGCTGGGTGCTGCGCTGGGCTGGCTGGCCACCCGGTCCCGCACGGCCGCGCTGCTGACCGAGACGGCAGTCCTGCGCGAGCGGCTGACCGCTGCCGACGGGGCAGCGGGTGAGCGCCAGGACATCGCCGTCACCGTGGCCCCGCTGCGTGAAGCGCTCACCAAGGTGGAGTCCCACCTGCGGGAGCTCGAGGGTGCTCGACTGACCGCCTACGCGTCCCTGACCGAGCAGGTCCGGTTCGCGCGGCAGGCATCCGAGGTGCTGGGCGCGCAGACAGCCTCGCTGGCCACGGCGCTGCGCGCGCCGCAGGCCCGGGGCCGGTGGGGCGAGATGCAGCTGCGCCGAGTCGTGGAGACGGCCGGCATGGTGGAGCACTGCGACTTCGTCGAGCAGGCAACGGCGGTCACCGACGACGGCACCCTCCGGCCCGACCTGGTCGTGCGGCTGGCCGGCGGCAAGCAGGTGGTGGTCGACGCCAAGGTCACGCTCGCGGCCTACCTCGAAGCAGCGGAGTCGCGTGATCCCGACGTCGTCGATGCCCGGATCCAGGCCCACGCGCGGCATCTGCGCGAGCACGTCACGAGATTGGCGGCGAAGGACTACTGGCGGGCGTTCCAGCCGACTCCGGAGTTCGTCGTGCTGTTCGTGCCCGGCGACGCATTCCTGGCGCCGGCGCTGGAGCGTGACCCGGCGCTGCTGGAGGACGCCATGCGGCTGCGGGTGCTCATCGCCACACCGACGACGCTGATGGCCATGCTGCGCACCATCGCCTACTCCTGGCAGCAGGAGGCGCTCACGGCGCACGCCCGGTCCGTCTTCGAGCTCGGCCAGGAGCTCTACCGCCGGCTCGGGACGCTCGGCGGGCACGTCGACAAGCTCGGCAAGACGTTGGGCCGTGCCGTCGACGACTACAACAAGACCGTCGGCTCCCTGGAGCGCAACGTGCTCGTCCAGGCTCGCAAGATGGCCGAGCTCCAGGTGACCGACGCCGAGCTGGCCACTCCGACGACCCTTGACGTGGCGCCTCGTCCACTCGCGGCACCCGAGCTGCTCGACGGCCTCGAGAGCCGGCGCGAGCTGCCGAGCGTCGAGGACCTGGTGGGGTCCCTGGACGCGCCGGCCCCACTGCGCAAGGCGCAGTGAGGCCGAGCGCCTGAACCCGAAGCACGATCAGCCGAACGGCCCGCGTGTCTTTTCCTGATCGTGAGCTGCGTGGCGCCTAACGTGAACGAGTGACGATCACCTCCGGCGGTGCGCCGACCCCGCCCGCCGCCGCGACGTCTGGCGCACACGTGGTCGAGCCGCTGTCCAGTGACTTCCCCGAACCCGATGAGCGCGGCATCTCTGTCGCGGTGGCACCGTCGACGGTGGCTCCAAGGATCGCGCCCGCCGACGACCTGGAGGCCGAGCCGGCGGTTCCGTCACCTCGGCCGGAAGCGAGCAGCCACGACTCCGGCGAGGGCGTGGTCGTGAACGTCGCCACGGCTCCTCCCATCGCCTACAGGCGGTCAGCGCCCGACGACCGGTCAGCGGGCGAGCGGTTGCGCGCCGCCCTTCCCGTCACCGGCCCAGGCCTGACCGGGCCCGGCGGCGTCCTTCTCGGCAGCCTCATCGTCGGTCTCGGGGCGATCGTCGACCTCGCGGTCGGCGGTTCGCTGGGTCTCGGCTTCACCGTCACCTTCGTGCTGGCCTGCGCGGTCGTGGCCATGGCGATGCGGATCCGCGCACTGGCCACCGCCGTCGTACTCCCGCCGTTGCTCTTCGCCGGTGCGGCCCTCATGGAGACCAAGCAGTCGGGCGTGACGTCGGGCAACCGGCAGGCTGCGCTCGACGTCGCCACGAGCCTCGCCCTGTCGGCCCCTGCTCTCTTCCTCGGCACCGCGCTGGCGCTCGCTGTCGTGCTCGCTCGGCTGATCGCCCGCGCCGTTCGCCGCTGATCTCGTTGAGTGACCGACCTGTTGTCGTCGACCGTGTCACGACCCCGCGCGGCGAGCTGGTGCTGAGACAGATCGGCGAGCACTTCGAGGTCATCAGCAACGGCGCGTTCCTCATGGACACCCGCCACGGCAGCTCGGAACGCTTGCTGGTCGCGGCCGCCCTCGACGCGCATCCCGCGCCGCGTGAGGTGCTCATCGGCGGTCTCGGTGTCGGGTTCTCGGTCGTCGCGGCCTTGGCGGACAGACGTGTCGAGCGCGTCACCGTCGTCGAGATCGAGCAGGCGGTCGTGGACTGGCACGGCCAGCACCTCGCGGCGTTCTCGGGCGGCCTGCTGCGCGACCGTCGGGTCGAAGTCGTGGTCGCCGACCTCGCCGACCATCTGTTCGAGAGCGCCGAGACCTACGACGCCGTGTGCCTCGACGTCGACAACGGCCCCGACTGGACCGTCACGGAGAGCAACCAGGCGCTGTACGACGATGCGGGCACCCGGCTGGCGGTCGGCGCGCTGCGGGGTGCCGGCGTGCTGTCGGTCTGGAGCGCCAGCGCCTCTGCAAGCTATGAGCGGCGGTTGCGCCGTGCGCTGGACGACGT
>JAVEDJ010000328.1 GCA_030841025.1 Actinomycetota bacterium | reverse complement strand
TACGCCGGCATCGAGGCACTGGCCGAGCTCGAGGACATGGCGGCGTACGCAACCCGCTACTACCCCGGACTGTCCAAGGGCGACATGCGGTGGGTGCTCGTCGAAGCGACCGGCCGCATCCTCCCCGAGGTCGGGGAGGACATGGGCCGTTACACCGTCCGCGAGCTGGAGAAGCGCCGCATCGATGTGCGGCTCAACACCCGGCTCGAGTCGTGCGTCGGAGGCCACATCGTGCTGTCCGACGGCGAGGAGTTTGACGCCGAGACGCTGGTCTGGACCGCAGGCGTGAAGCCCAACCCGATGCTGGCCCGCACGACCCTGCCACTGGACGACAAGGGCCGGCTCAAGTGCCGCACCGACCTGCGGGTCGAGGGCGTCGACGGCGCCTGGGGCGCCGGGGACGCCGCAGCGGTCCCCGACCTGACCGGACCGCCGGGGGCCACGACGAGCCCGAGCGCCCAGCACGCCGTACGGCAGGCGAAGGTGCTCGGCGACAACATCGTCCGGGTGCTGCACGGCCGCACGACGTCGGCCTACATCCACAAGCACGTCGGATCGGTCGCGTCACTGGGTCTGCACAAGGGTGTCGCGCAGGTCTACGGCATCAAGCTCCGCGGGTTCCCGGCCTGGATCATGCACCGCACCTACCACGTGAGCCGCGTGCCGACGCTCAACCGCAAGGTCCGCGTCATCCTCGACTGGACACTCGCGTTGTTCTTCTCGCGTGACGTCGTCTCGCTCGGCTCCCTGCAGCGTCCGCGTGACGAGTTCAGCGAGGCCACCCGGTGACCCTGTTCGCTGTGACGGTCATCGGCAACGACCGCCCCGGCATCATCGCCGACACCACCGCGGCGCTGGCCCGGCTCGGTGGCAACCTCGAGGACTCGACGATGACGATCCTGCGAGGGCACTTCGCGATGGTGCTGTTGGTGTCCGCCGATGCGGCGCGCTCGGACGTGGAGTCCGGCCTGTCGCCGCTGGAGGACGACGGCACGCTGCTGGTGTCGGTGCGTGAGGTTCCGCAGGAGTACGACGTCGCGGCGCCCGGCGCGCCGTACCTGCTCTCGGTGCACGGTGCCGACCGTCCCGGCATCGTGTCCGCGATCACGGCAGAGGTCGCGGGGGCCGGAGGCAACGTGACCGACCTGTCGACCCGGTTGACCGGTGACCTCTATGTGCTGCTCGCGGAGGTCGACCTGCCGGGCTCGGCCGACGTCGAGGGGCTGAGCCGGCGGTTGCGGGAGGTGGCCGACGGCCTCGGTGTCGACGTCTCCCTGCGGCCGGTCGACAGCGACCTGATGTGAGCCTGCTGCCGCCGCTCCCCGAGGGGCAGGTGCTTGCGATCGTGCGGGCTCCGGAGCGCGGCCTGTCGACACGCTCGGCCGAGGTGGATCCGCGCGACCCGGCCGTCGCGCAGCTCGCCGCCGACCTGCTGGCCACCCAACGGGGCGCCGCTGGCTGCGTGGGGCTCGCCGCGCCGCAGGTCGGCGTGGGGCTGCGGGTGTTCTCGCTCGACGTCACGGGCCATCCCAAGGCCCGCGCTTGCCACGGTGCGCTTGTGCTGGCCAACCCCGTCATCGTCACGGCCTCTCGCTGGGAACGCGGCCGCGAGGGGTGCCTGTCGGTACCCGACCTGACCGGCGACGTGAAGCGGGCCACGCGGCTGCTCGTGTCCGGGTCGCTGCCCGGCTCCGGAGCCCCGGTCACGGTGGAGACCGACGCGTTCGAGGCGCGGGCGCTGCAGCACGAGATCGACCATCTCGACGGCCTGCTCTTCCTCGATCGGGTGGCCGGGGCGCACGCCGTGCACGCGCGCAAGGTCTACCTGTGAGCGACCTGCTGACCGCGCGCGAGCTCGGGCGGCCAGCGCTCGCGCGCCAGCCGCTGCTCGACCGGCAGCAGATGTCGGTGCCCGATGTGCTCGAGCACCGGTGGGGCTGCAGGCACAGGCACCCAGCGCGCCGTACGTCGCGCTGTGGTCGCGCATCGAGGACTTCCACGCCGAGCAGCTGGCCGACCTCGTGCAGTCGCGCGGCGTCGTACGCACGACGTTGCTGCTGTCGCCATCCACGCCGTCACGCGCCGACCGGCGGCGGGTGCCACTCTCCGCCGGGAACGGTGGCTGGATGGGGACGGTGCTGGTCGACGGGATGTCCCGCGCGACCTGGCGGGTGGTCCGGGACAAGGCGTCGGCAACGCTGCGGTTCGTCCGTCACGTCCGACGCGCAGGCGGGGAACGTCCGGATCGCCCCGGTGGCGTGACCGCCGAGCAGTAACCTCGGCTCGCTGGCCCCCGTAGCCCAACTGGCCGAGGCGCTCGTCTTAAAAACGAGGTCATAGTGTGGGTTCGAGTCCCACCGGGGGCACCGTGGTGGCAGTGTTGGCCGGCTGGGTCGCGGCGGCCGACGCGGGTCGGCCGCACCCCTCCGGCGGCCGAACCACGTCACCGCAGTCGCTGACGCAGCCTGCGGATGCCCGGATAACGTCGTACCGGCCGGTGAGTTACGCGCCGGCCTTGGGTGTTGCGCTAGTCGGCTGCCTCGCTCGCGTGCAGCCGCCACTGCGCTTCGCGTGCCTTGTTGGTCGCCTCGTCAGCCAGCTGGCGCTCCGCCCGGGCCCGGTCGAGGAGCACGGCTCGTACGTCGCCCCGGGCCCCGGCGGCGAGCGACTCCAGCTTCGCGGCGGTCAGGTGGTAGGCGCTCGAGAGCTGGAACAGGGCCGTGATGGTCTCCCAGACGACGTCCGAGTCTCCGTCGGTGAGGTGGACCTCCAACCGGTCACGCTGTGTGGTCGATCTGCCGGTCCTCACCTGTCCCGCCACTCTGTGTGTCATAGCTGCCTCTCGGGGTCGGACGTCGCACCGGCACAACGAGAGATGACACGGGGGGTTATGGCTGTCTTACGCACAGTCACCCGCTTGGGCGCAGGTCCGTGCAACGCGCCTGCAACGAGCCGGTCGGACAGTGGTGAGGAAGGTCCGCGCCGGCGCTGTCCCCCCGTGCGTGTCGGCGCGGGCCCTTCCAGGGCATCACGGACACCGGGGATGCCCCGCGGGCTCCGCCGGGGCAGCGTGGCCCTATGAGCGGTGACGATGACCGCGAGGACGCGCGCCGCAACGTGCTGGTCATCGTGGGTGCGTGGGCGTTCCTGGTCGTGGCGATGCTTCTCGGCCTCGTCATCTGGGTCATCGCGACGAGGTGAGCGCCAGGAGGCCCCGTATGATCCTCGCCGGAGCGCTGCTGTTGATCCTGGGCTACCTCCTGGGACTGCCCATTCTGGAAGCCCTCGGCGCGGTCCTGCTCATCGTCGGCGTGATCCTGCTGCTGCTGGGTTCCGTGGGCCGCCCCGTCGGTGGCCGCCGGCACTACTGGTAGCCCGCGGGGCGCCGGGAACGCCTTGCTTTGCCGAGCCGTTACGCTGGGCACAGATCCCGCGCAGTGCGGGCAATTCCCGGAGGGGAGTCATGGAGAGCCGCAACCCGGTCTTCAACAACAGCAAGGCGTTCAAGAACGGTGGCTACGCCACCTTCAACGACGCACCCACGGCCACGGCGTCGCAGCTGGAGGAGATGTACTCCGCACAGACTGC
The DNA here is from genome assembly GCA_030841025.1 of Actinomycetota bacterium. Taxonomy (GTDB): domain Bacteria; phylum Actinomycetota; class Actinomycetes; order JACCUZ01; family JACCUZ01; genus BP-173. Next base: position 3,395 of record JAVEDJ010000328.1, on the reverse strand, counting down.
GACCGGAGTCGACACCGGCCGGATGACGATGGACGACGTCGTCGTCAAGACCGGTCTGATGTTCGCGGTGCTGTTGCCGCTGGCCGCTTTCAACTACTGGTACCAGAGCGGGCTGCTGACCCTCGGTGGCCTGGTCGTCGGGCTGGTGCTGGGACTGGTTGTCTCCTTCAAGCAGTCCACCAACGCCGCCCTGATCCTGACCTACGCAGCAGCCGAGGGCCTCTTCCTCGGCGGCATCAGCAAGGTCTTCGAGACCAGGTGGGACGGCATCGTCCCGCAGGCAGTCATTGCGACGCTCGCTGTCTTCGCTGTCGCGCTGGCCGCCTACAAGAGCGGCCGGGTCCGGGCGACGCCCAAGTTCCAGCGCGGTGTGCTCATCGCCATGGGCGGCTACCTGGTCTTCTGCCTGGTCAACCTGGTCGTCATGCTGGTCGGCGGCGGCGGCGAGTTCGGCCTCCGTCAGGGCCCGCTGGGCATCGCGATCGGGCTGTTCGCTGTCGGTCTGGCAGCGGCCATGCTGATCCTCGACTTCGACTTCGCCGAGCGTGGGGTGCGCAACGGGCTTCCCGAGCGCTACTCCTGGCTGGCGGCGTTCGGACTCGTGGTCACGCTGGTGTGGCTCTACATCGAGCTGCTGCGGCTCATCGCGATTCTCCGAGGCGACTGACAACCCGCTGCATTACCGGTCGAGGGCCGCTGCTCCCCACGGGGGCGGCGGCCCTCGCCGTCAGGCCTGTTCGTCGTAGGCCGCCGCGGCCCTCAGCCGGCGACGTTCGGTCCCGCCCGTTCGATCGCGAAGCGGACCAGTACCCGGCCCTCGCGGATCATCGCTGCGCGGTAGTCGTCCCAGTCGTCGTGCTCGCCGGCGGTGCGGCGGTAGTAGTCGTCCAACAGGTCGAGCGCCTCGGGCTGCGAGACCACCTCGGCCTGGCCCTCGACCTGCACCCAGTCACCGAAGAACTGCTCGCTCAGGATGAGCATCGAGACCCTCGGGTCCCGGCGCAGGTTCCTTGTCTTCATCGCCTTCTCGCGCGTGGAGACGATGACCCGGCCCTCGGCATCGACAGCGGCGAGGACGGGGGAGAGCTGTGGTCGACCATCCGCGCGAACGGTGGACAGCACGGCCCGGTGGTGGTCGTGCAGGAAGGCGCGTGCCTCGTCGGGCGTCACGCGAGGATGATCAGGATCACGCGTGCCGGCGGGCGCCGCGCCGCTTGTCGTGCTCGTGCACGATCGCGGTCGCGTGTCCGTGGGACAGGTTGTGCTCGTCGCGCAGCCAGTTGACCCGTTCGTCGAACCGGAGCAGGCCCGGTCCGGCTTCCAGCGTCTGGAACCACTCGGGCAGATCGCGGCCGGTGACCTGGGGCACTCGGGCGATCAACTGTTCGTGCGTTGCCTCGGAGTGGTTCAAAGACATCGGGCGCCTCCAGTGCTGGCGGGTTCAGCGGTCCATGTCACGAGATTGCCTGACGGTGCCCGGACTCCACAACCCCGGCACGCCAAGTGCGTGCGATCCGCGGCGGCCCTACTCACTAGCCTGGACCACATGGCGGACGGCGACCTGCACATCGGGCAGTCGTCCTGGGCGGCGGCACGCGACGGGCTGGCCGCCGACGTACGACGGGTGGTAGATCGGCTCCGCGGCCTCTCGCAGGCCCGGCTGGCCGCGGGGGCGCCGCCCCACCAGTCGCGGGCCGCCGCCGCCCGCAGGGCCGCCCAGCTGATCGCCGACGCCGCGCAGGGCATCGAGGAGCATGACGGCGACACCGAGCCTGCCTGGCGGACGCTGCCGACGCTGCACGACTTCGCCGTCGGCGACCAGGTCGCGGTGACCGGTCAGGACCTGCTCATCGCGGCCGCCGAGGTCGCGCCCGACACGCCGGTCTGGGCCCGCGGGCGCCGTCGTACCGCCCATGAGGTCCTCGCCGATGCGGCCACGCAGCTCGGCGAGCTGCGCCGCCTGCTGTGAGCTACGACAGGCGCTGCAGCACCATCGCCATGCCCTGCCCACCGCCGACGCACATCGTCTCCAGCCCCCACTCCGCGTCACGGGCCGCGAGGCCGTTCAGCAGCGTGGTGGTGATGCGCGCGCCGGTGGAACCGAACGGGTGCCCGAGGGCGATGGCGCCGCCGTTGACGTTGAGCCGGTCGATGTCGATGCCGAGCTCGCGGTAGGACGGGATCACCTGCGCCGCGAAGGCCTCGTTGATCTCGACAAGGTCCATATCACCGACCTGCATGCCCGCCAGCGCGAGAGCGCGCCGTGACGCCTCGACCGGGCCGAGGCCCATGATCTCGGGCGACAGGGCCGACACGCCCGTCGAGACGATGCGTGCGAGCGGAGTGAGGCCCAGCTCCGCGGCCTTGCGATCGCTCATGATGACGACCGCCGCGGCGCCGTCGTTGAGCGCGCAGCAGTTGCCGGCCGTGACGGTGCCCTGTTCCCGGAACACGGGGTTCAGCCCGGACACGCCCTCCATGGTCACGCCGGCCCGAGGCCCGTCGTCGCGGGAGACCACGGTGCCGTCCGGCGTCCTGATCGGCGTGATCTCACGGTCGAAGAAGCCGTTGGCGACGGCCTTCTCGGCGAGGTTCTGCGACCGCACACCGAACTCGTCCTGCTCCGCGCGGCTGATGCCGTGCGACGTGGCGAGGTTCTCGGCGGTCTGGCCCATCGCGATGTAGACGTCGGGCAGCTGGCCGTCCTGCCGCGGGTCTCGCCAGGTCTGGTTGGAGGCTGCCGTCGCCTCGGTGCGGGCACGCGCCTCGGCGAACGCCGGGTTGACGAACTCCTCACGCCCCCCGCCGGCGCCGCTGAACGCCGGGTAGTGCGACACGGACTCGACACCGGCGGAGATGAACACGTCACCCTCACCGGCCTTGACCGCGTGAAAAGCCATCCGCGAGGTCTGCACCGACGACGCACAGAACCGGTTGATCGTCGTGCCCGGCAGCGAGTCCATGCCGAGGGCGACGGCCACGCGCCGGGCCATGTTCACGCCCTGATAGGCCTCCGGCTCGGCGCACCCCAGCATCAGGTCGTCGATGTCGCCGGGGTCGAGCCCGGGGACCTGGTCGAGGGCGGCCCGCACGATCGTGGCGGCGAGGTCGTCGGGCCGCACGTCCTTGAGCGAGCCCTTCAGCGCGCGCCCGATCGGGCTGCGCGCGGTCGCAACGATCACTGCCTCGGGCATGGCCGGCTCCTTGTCGTGGTCAGGTGGACGTGCGGGTCAGCTGGAGGTGGGCGGCGTGCCCTCCTCGTGCGGCGTGACCTCGTGAGGGTCGTCGCGCTCGGCGTTCTCCGCGGCGGCCAGCACCTCGGCCCCGCGCCGGCCTGGCCGGCGACGCAGCAGCGCCCACCGACCCCGGGGGCCCCGGTCGCGGCCGGCGACGGT
>JAVEDJ010000253.1 GCA_030841025.1 Actinomycetota bacterium | reverse complement strand
CGGTTCGCGGACGACGACTTCCCGCGCACCTCGTGGGACCTGCGCCGGTTCCTCTGGGCGCCACAGGTGGGGTGCTACGGCATCCAACGCGTCCACTGGCTGCCCCACGTCACCGTCCTGGCCGGCGCGGGTGTCGGCGGCGGCTCACTGGTCTACGGCAACACGCTCTACGAGCCCAACGACGCGTTCTACGACGACCCGCAATGGCGTGACGTCGCGGACTGGCGCACGGAGCTCGCGCCGTTCTATGCCTTGGCCAAACGGATGCTCGGCGTCGTCACCAACCCGACCATGACCGCCTGCGACGTCGCGATGCAGCAGGTCGCGCACGAGATGGGCGTCGGGCACACCTTCGCCCTGACGCCGGTCGGCGTCTTCTTCGGTGACGGGCCAGGGGCGCAGGCCGAGGACCCGTTCTTCGGCGGAGCGGGACCGGCGCGCACCGGCTGCATCCAGTGCGGCGAGTGCATGACCGGCTGCCGGCACGGTGCCAAGAACACGTTGCCCAAGAACTACCTCTGGCTGGCCGAGCAGGCCGGCGCCGACGTGCGGCCGCTCACCACCGTCACGTCGCTGCGGGAGAGGGACGAGGGCGGCTGGGAGGTCGAGACGCGGCGCACCGGGCCGTGGGGCGCCCGCCGGCGCCGTCGTAGCTTCACCGTCTCACACGTCGTCCTGGCCGCCGGCACCTATGGCACCCAGCGGCTGCTGCACCGGATGCGCGACAAGGGTGTCCTCCCGCGGGTCTCGGACCGCCTAGGGATGCTGACCCGGACCAACTCCGAGTCCTTGCTCGGTGCGCGGGCACGTCGTCCCGGCACCGACTTCACCCGGGGCGTCGCCATCACCTCGTCCTTCCACCCCAGCGGCAACACGCACATCGAGCCGGTGCGCTACGGCCGCGGCTCCAACGTGATGGGGCTGCTGTCGACTGTCCTGAGCGACGGTGGTCCGGGTCCCCGCCTCCTGCGGTGGGCAGGCGTCTGCGCGCGGAGCCCCGCGCAGTTCGCCCGGTCCCTGTCGGTGCGGCGCTGGTCGGAGCGCACGGTGATCGGCCTGGCGATGCAGGCGTTGGACAACTCCATCGTGGTGTCGGGCAAGCGCGGTCGGCTGGGCCGCTGGCGGCTGACCTCGCGGCCGGGCCACGGGCTGCCGAACCCCACGTGGATCCCCGAGGCCAACGAGGCGATCCGGCGGTTGGCCCGGATCATCGACGGTGACCCGGGCGGCAACGTCGGCGACCTCGTCGGAGCGACCATGACGGCTCACTTCATCGGGGGAGCGGTCATCGGCGCCGCACCCACGACCGGGGTCATCGACAGCTGGCACCGCGTGTTCGGGTACGAGGGGCTGCACGTGGTCGACGGCTCAGCCGTACCGGCCAACCTCGGTGCGAACCCGTCGCTGACGATCACCGCACTGGCTGAGCGTGCGATGGCGTTCTGGCCCAACAACGGTGACCTCGACCAGCGGCCCCCGGTCGGTGCGCTGTACACCGCGATCGACCGCGTCGCCGCGCGCCACCCAGCTGCGACCGCGCCTGACCGACGTGCGTGACCGCCGGGGTCGCCGCTCGTTGACAGACGCGGAGCGTGCACGGGGACAGCATGGCGACGTCCCGCCGCGGGCAAGGAGGCAGCCATGACCCACTGGACCGCACGAGACATACCTGACCTGTCCGGCCGGCGGGCAATCGTCACGGGAGCCAACTCCGGTCTGGGACTGCAGACCGCGCTCGAGCTGGCTCGCCACGGCGCCACGGTCCTGATGACCTCACGCAACAAGACCAAGGGCGAGGATGCGGTACGTCGGTTGCGTTCGGCGCTGCCGGACGCCGACGTCGACCTTCGTCGGCTGGACCTGGCGGACCTCGACTCGGTCCGGGAGCTCGCCGGCCGCAACGAGGATCCCCTCGACATCTTGGTGAACAACGCCGGGGTGATGGCGATCCCGCGACGGCAGACCTTCGACGGCTTCGAGATGCAGCTGGGCACCAACCACCTCGGCCACTTCGCGCTGACCGGCCTGCTCCTGCCGGCCCTTCTGGCGCGGCCCGGCGCCCGCGTCGTCACCGTCAGCAGCGCGCTGCATCGGATGGGCGTCATGAACTTCGCGGACCTCATGGGCGAGGCGAGCTACGGGCCCTGGAGCGCCTACGCGCAGTCCAAGCTGGCCAACCTGCTGTTCATGCGCGAGCTCGACCGCCGCGCCAGGGCCGCGGGCCTCGACCTGGTCAGCGTCGCCGCGCACCCCGGCCTCGCCTCGACCAACCTGCAGACCGTGGGTCCTCAGATGACCCGCCGCCGGCTGACCGCCGCCGTGATGCGCGCGGGCAGCCTGGTGCTCGGGCAGAGCGCCGCCAGGGGTGCCCTGCCGCAGCTGCACGCCGCGACCGCGCCCGGCGTCCAGGGCGGCGACTACTACGGTCCCCGGGGCATCGGCGAACAGCGCGGCCTGCCCAAGAAGGTCCCGATGAGCGACCAGGCCCGCGACGATCGGGCGGCGGAGCTGCTCTGGGATGAGTCCAAACGGCTGACAGGGGTGCGCTACGCCCCGCTCTGCGGAGAGATCCGACACGGGTGAGGCCAGGAACGCCCTCGTAGTACCGCATGCTGGACGCACCGTTCCGACACGCGAGACGCGCGGCTAGCGTCGCAGAGATGACGACGTGGGACGCAGCCGCCTATGACGCCTCGTTCTCCTTTGTCCCGGCCCTGGGTGTCGCCGTTCTCGACCTGCTCGATCCCCGCCCGGGGGAGCGCGTTCTCGACCTCGGCTGCGGCAGCGGGGACCTGACGGCGGCCATCGCCGAGCGAGGCGCCGACGTCATCGGGATCGACTCGTCGCCCGAGATGATCGAGCGGGCCCGCGAGCGTTTCCCGCATCTCGACCTCCGGCTCGCGGACGGTCACGAGCTGGACCTGGACGAGTCGGTGGACGCGGTCTTCTCCAACGCAGCGCTGCACTGGATGACCGATCCCGACGCGGTGCTCGCGTCGGTGCGCACGGTCCTGGGTGACGGCGGCCGCTTCGTTGCCGAGATGGGGGCTGCAGGCAACGTCGCGCAGCTCACCGGCGCGTTGCGCGCCGCGGCCTTCCGCCTCGACCTGGACGTCGACCTGGAGCTCCCGTGGTACTTCCCGACGCCGGCCGAACAGGCCCGCCGCCTCGAGCAGGTCGGCTTCGTCGTGCGCCTGATGGAGTACGTCGACCGCCCCACCCCACTGGTCGACTGCCCCGACGGCGCCGCCGGCTGGTGGCGCATGTTCGGTCCCTCCGTGCTCGAGCAGGTCCCCGCACACCGCGTCGACGAGTTGTTGGCGACGGTCAACGAGATCGCGCGACCGCAGCTAGTGGACGCGTCGGGCGTCTGGGTCGCGGACTACGTCCGGCTGCGCTTCGTCGCTGAGGTCCGCTGAACCGAGCCCGACTGAACCAAGGCTGACTGAGCGAGCCCGACGGAACGGGGGCGGGCGCGACAGCGACGGGGTGGGAACCGGTTCCCTGATCGTCATCGGTCCCCCCGCTGCAGCTCCGGACCTCCGCGATCGCTCAGGTCGCGCCGAGCCGGGTGGCAGCGGCCACCACGTCCACCAGGCCGGTGCCCTTGTCCCGCGAGGAGGTGTACGAGCCGACCGCCGCGTAGGGGTCACCGTCGGTGTACTTGTAGGCCGTCGCCTTGAGCGCATCCTCGACCTGGGCCGGGGTGGCGTTCGGGTTGGCCTGGAAAAGCTGGGCGACGATGCCCGCGATGTGCGGAGCCGCCATCGACGTACCGCTGATGGTGTTGAAGGTGCCGATGTCCAGCGGGCCAGGACCGTTGTTGGGCTGCAGGCCGGTGGAGCAGATCGGCAGGTAGGGCCGGCAGGAGGACTGGATGTCCTCGCCGGGAGCCGAGACGTCGGGCCAGGTCTGGCTGCGCGTCGCGTCGCCGCGCGAGCTGAAGTCCGAGACCCGGCCGTCGCGGGTGCCGGTGGCCTGGTCGTAGTAGGACGCGACCGAGATGATGCCCGGCGTGGGGTCCTGACCGGGAGGGTTGGACTGGTTCTGGCCGTTGTCACCGTCGTTGCCGTTGGCCCAGACGGTCATGACGCCCTCCGCCGCGAGCGCCTCCTGGAGCTTGGCCGTGGCCGACTGCGGGTCGAACTCGCCGCCGCCGCTGGGGCCGTAGGAGTTGTTGGAGACCTTGATCGGCGGGCACACTGCGGCGGGCACGCCGGGACCGCACGGCCGGGCGTGGTTCTCGAGGACCCAGTTCAGCGCGGAGTCGGCGCCGATGATGAGCAGCACGGCCCCCGTGGAGATCGAGACCAGCTTGGCGCCGGGCGCTGCTCCCTGCAGCTCGGTGCCGTCGGTCAGCGTGGTGTCGCGCCCGGCGACGATCCCGTTGACGTGGGTGCCGTGACCGCCACCCGAGATCGTGTCCGTGTCCACGTTCGTGGGCAGGTCGACGACGCAGTTGGTCGCGGTGCTCGACTCGTCGAGGCACCCGCTCTTGAGGTTGCGGACGACCGCTGTGCTGCCGTCCGGCTCCCGGAAGAACGGGTGCGTGGGGTCGACGCCCGTGTCGATGACAGCGACCGAGACGCCCGTGCCGTCGAGCGGCGAGCCGTTGGCGCCGCTGAGGGTGCGGCGTGCCTCCGCGCCGCGCGTGGCGATGTTGGAGGTCTCGTCGAGCAGCCGGATGGGCTGGTTCCCCTCGAGATAGGTCACGCCCGGCTGCTGGCCGGCGCTCGTGACCTGGCTCGCGGTGCCCTTCGCCACGGCGACGCCGATCTTGTCGAACGTCGTGACCAGCCGCAGGCCGCTGGCGCTGACGGCAGCCTTGGCGATCTTGACGTCGCGGGCATGGACCATGACGGTCAGCGGCTTGGCGGCCGCGGCGGTGGCCAGCACCTTCTTCAGGTAGGGCTGCACCGGTGCCGACGTGGCGCCCGCGGCCGTCGACGCCGGCACGCTGAGTCCCACGGCAACGGCCAGCCCGGCGGTGGCCAGGGCGAGTGGACGGGAAGCACGACGCACGGGGGACCTCCAGGTCCGGGCGCGCCGGGGTGCGCGCCTTCCGGGAGGCCTAACGAGAGCGGAGCGCGGCCGTCACGGTCCGGGGGCACGGCGGAGACCGGCCGGGCGCACTGCCCCGTGGGACCACGGTGCTCCCCGCCCATTCGCGCATTCTCCCCATTCCGGGCTCGCGGCCTCAGCCGGGCGGGCGTACTCCGCTCGTCGTGGGGTCGGCCCGCCAGGAGTTCCAGAGGTCCGCGTAGGCGCCGCCCGAGGCCATCAGCTGCTCATGCGAGCCGAGCTCGGTGATGCGGCCACCGTCGACCACCGCGACGCGGTGGGCGTCGTGGGCGGTGTGCAACCGGTGCGCGATGGCGACCACCGTGCGGCCCTGCAGGACGGCTCCGAGCGACCGTTCCAGGTGACGCGCCGCTCGTGGGTCGAGCAGCGAGGTCGCCTCGTCGAGCACCAGCGTGTGCGGGTCGGCCAGCACCAGCCGGGCCAGCGCGATCTGCTGGGCCTGGGCCGGAGTCACCGGGTACCCACCGGAGCCCACGGCCGTCGCCAACCCCTCCGGCAGTGCTTCGACCCAGCCGAGGGCGTCGACGACCGTCAGGGCGTCCCGCAGCTGCTGCTCCCCGGCGTCGGGGCGCGCGAGCCGCAGGTTCTCGGCGAGGGTGCCGACGAACACGTGATGCTCCTGGGTGACCAGCACGACGTGCGCGCGTAGGTCGCCGAGCGGCAGATCCACCAGCGGTACGCCGCCGACGGTGACGCGTCCGGTGCGGGGCGGGTGGATGCCGGCAAGCAGGCGGCCCAGCATCGACTTGCCCGCACCGGAGGGGCCGACGACGGCGAGCCGCTCGCCGGGTACCAGGTCGACGTCGACGCCGTGCAGCACGTCGCGGCCGGGCCGGTAGGCGAACCGCACGTCCTCGGCCACCAGGCGCTCGCCCGCGGGCACCTGCTCGCCCGCGACCCGGTCGTCGGGCACCAGCTGTACGCCGAGGATGCGGGCGAGCGCCGTGGCGCCGACCTGCACCTCGTCGAGCCAGGAGATGAGCCGGTCGACGGGGTCCACGATCTGCACCGTGTAGAGCGTCACGGCCGTCACCGTGCCGAGGGTGGCGTGACCGCCTGCGACCAACCATCCTCCCCACGCCAGCGACGCCGCGACCGGCAGCGCGTAGGCCATCTCCATGGTCGGGAACCACCAGGTGCGCAGCCGCAGCGTGTACCGCTCCGCCGCGTAGGCACCCGCCATCTCCTGCTCGATGCGCGCGATCCGGCGGCCCGCGAGGCTCATCGCCTCGACCGTCTTGGCGCCGTCGACGGTCTCCGCCAGCGCGCCGTTGTAGGCCGCGTAGCCCTCGCGCTCGCGCAGGTAGCCCGCGGGCGCGTAGCGCAGGTAGTACTTGGTACCGAGCACGATCAGCGGCGCGCCGACCAGCATCGGGAGCGCGACGAGCGGGTCCGTGACGAAGGCGGCAATCGCCGTGAGCAGCACAGTGACAACGGCGACCAGTACCTCGGGCACCGCGAACCGCACGGTGCGGGCGAGCGCCTCGACGTCACCGGTGCTGCGCGTGACCAGGTCTCCCGTCCCCGCTCGCTCGACGGTCGACAGGGGGAGCTGCAGCACCCGCTCGAGGAAGCCCTCGCGCAGCTGCGCGAAGATCGTCTCGGCGAGCACGAACGAGCGGCGCCGGGCGACGAAGGTGATCACCGTCTGGGCTACCAGCGAGGCGGCGAGCAGCAACGTGATCCGGTCGACGTGGCCCGCCGTCGTACCGTCCCGCACCGACTGCACCAGCGCACCGAGCAGCCGCGGGCCCACGACGGCGGCCAGCGCGGCCACGGCATGCAGGACCAGCACCCAGCTGATCGCCCGGCGGTGCGCGGCGAAGATCTCCCTCGCCTTGGCCCGCACGTCCCGCGATGATGCGACGGGCAGCGTGCGGGGGCTCGGCTCGCCGGCGTTCACAGGTCCTCCCCTCGGGTGACGGTGTCGCGGTACGGCGGGTGGTCGGCCAGCAGGTCGCGGTGGCTGCCCCGGGCCTCGACCATGCCGTCGCGGACGAACACCACCTCGTCGCACCGGTCGAGCAGCAGCGGGCTGGCGCTGGTGACGACTGTCGTGCGGGCGGTGCCGCTGCCGTCGCCGTGCCGGGCCTGGCGCAACCGGCCGGAGACCAGCGCCTCGGTGTGGGCGTCTACTGCGCTCGTCGGCTCGATCAGCACGAGCACCTCGGCGTCGGACAGCAGGGTGCGCGCGAGCGCGAGCCGCTGGCGCTGGCCGCCGGAGAAACCGCGGCCGCCTTCGTCGACGGTGGCGTCGAGCCCGTCGGGCAGGGAGTCGAGGACGTCGTCGGCCGCCGCGACGCGCAGCGCGGCCAGCAGGTCGCCGTCGTCGACGGCCCGGCCCCAGGGGTCGAGCTCGTCGCGCAGTGTGCCGGTGAACAGCCGGGGCTCCGCCTCCGAGACGAGGATGCGGTGGCGCACGGTGCGCAGCGGCAGCCGGTGCAGGGGTACGCCGCCGAGGGTGACGCCCTTGTGGTCCTCGAGCCGGCCGAGACGTTGCGCGATCGCGGCCGTCTCGTCGGGGTCGGCGCTGACGACGCCGGTCATGCGGCCCGGCGTCACGGTCAGGCCGGAGGCGGCGTCGGCCAGCACGGCACCGACCGGCGGGGAGGGCGCGGGGTCGCTCGGCTCGCTGATCTGCGGGCGGGTCTCGAGCACGCCGATGATGCGCCGGGCGCCGACCAGTGAACGGGTGATCTTGTCGGCCGCTTCCACGGCCGTGCGGATCGGGATGACGAGGAAGAACGCATAGCCGTAGAACGCGACGATGTCACCGGGCGAGATGCGTCCCTGGACGGCGAGCCGGGCGCCGAGCCAGGTGAGCGCGACGAGGAAGACGCCGGGCAGCAGGACCTGCGCCGAGTCGAGGACGGCCTGCAGGCTGGCGACCCGCACACCCGCGTCGCGCAGCTCGACCGACCGCGCCCGGTAGCGCGCCAGGAACGCGGGCTCACCGCCGATGCCGCGCAGCACGCGCAACCCGGCCACGGTGTCGGCGCCGAGCGCGGTGAGCCGTCCGGCCACCTCGCGCTGCACGCGCTGGCGGGCCTGCAGCGGGCGCATCACCGGGCCGAGCAGCACGACCATGGACGGCACCCCTACGAGCACGATTGTCCCGATGAGAACCGACGTCTTGAGCAGCAGGACCGCGACGATCAGGTAGGACACGACGGCCCCGGCCAACCGCGCCGTGATGTCGAAGGCGCCCCCGATCATCAGCGCGTCATTGGTAGCGGCGCTGACCACCTCACCGGTCGGGAGGCGGCGGCGGATCGCGACACCGACCAGTGCGCTGTGCCGGCCGAGCAGCTGCATCGAGCGGAAGCTGGCATTGAGCCAGTTCTGCACCGCGATGCGATGGCGCAGCACTCCGGCGACCGCCTGCACCGTGGCCAGCAGCAGCACCACGAGCGACCACTTGACGGCGGCGCTCATGTCGTGGGCGGACACCCCTTCGTCGAGCCCCCGGCCGATGGCCGCGGGAACGAGGGCCTGCGCGCCCATCCAGGCGATGCCATAGCCGGTGCCGAGCAGCAGGGGGCGCCACTGCTGGCGAGCGGTCCAGATCAGGTAGCGCGCCGGCGACCGCAGATCGGGGGTTCCGGGGTCGTCGTAGGGGAGATTGCGCACTTGCTTGACGGTACGGTCTCGAGACCTTGCCGATAAAGCGAGTTTCCTGTTGCCCCGGTCGGGACCGCGACGATTTCCTGAGCACGGACAGTGATTTCCCGGCCGATGGACAGGTCTTCGGCCCCGTAGTGGCCCGTCGCCTGTCCGATGGTGGGCCCACCGTAGACTCGGGCACCACACCCGTCGTACGCCTCGGAGGTCTGCACCACGTGACCGCGGCCACCGATCGACCCAACAGCGGCCCCGTCCTCGTCGTCGACTTCGGGGCGCAGTACGCCCAGCTGATCGCGCGGCGGGTGCGCGAGGCGCGGGTCTACAGCGAGATCGTTCCGCACACCATGCCGGTCGCCGAGCTGCTGGCGAAGAAGCCCGCGGCGATCCTGCTGTCCGGCGGACCGTCGTCGGTCTACGCCGAGGGTGCGCCGGCGGTCGACCCGGCGATGTTCGAGGCGGGTGTGCCCGCCTTCGGCATCTGTTATGGGTTCCAGGCCATGGCCCGCGCCCTGGGTGGGTCCGTAGCGCAGACGGGACTCGCGGAGTTCGGCAGGACCCCGCTGACGGTGCTGAGCGAGGGTGCCCTGTTCCGCGGGCTGCCCGCCGAGCAGTCCGTCTGGATGAGCCACGGTGACGCCGTGTCGGCGGCACCGGCGGGCTTCGCGGTGACCGCGACCACGGACGCGACGCCGGTTGCGGCGTTCGAGGACCTCTCGCGCGGGCTGGCCGGCGTGCAGTTCCACCCCGAGGTGATGCACACCGCACACGGACAGAAGGTGCTCGAGCACTTCCTGTACGACGTCGCCGGTTGCCGTCCGACCTGGACGATGACCAACGTCATCGACGAGCAGGTCGAGCTGATTCGCGAGCAGGTGGGCGACAAGCGGGTGATCTGCGGGCTGTCCGGCGGCGTCGACTCCGCGGTCGCGGCCGCTCTGGTGCACCGAGCCGTTGGTGACCAGCTCACCTGCGTGTTCGTCGACCACGGGTTGCTGCGCAAGGGCGAGGCGGAGCAGGTCGAGCGCGACTACGTCGCTGCCACCGGCGTACAGCTGGTCGTGGCCGACGCCGCGAAGCAGTTCCTCGACGCCCTGGCGGGAGTCACCGACCCCGAGCAGAAGCGCAAGACCATCGGGCGCGAGTTCATCAGGGTGTTCGAGGAGTCGGCGCGCGATGTCATCGCCGCCGCCGGCGCGCACGGTGAGTCGGTCGACTTCCTGGTGCAGGGCACGCTCTACCCCGATGTGGTGGAGTCCGGCGGAGGCGCGGGGACCGCGAACATCAAGTCCCACCACAATGTCGGGGGGCTGCCCGATGACCTGCAGTTCGCGCTGGTCGAGCCGCTGCGCACCCTGTTCAAGGACGAGGTACGGCGCGTCGGTCTCGAGCTCGGCCTGCCCGAGGCGATCGTGTGGCGCCAGCCCTTCCCCGGACCCGGGCTGGGCATCCGGATCATCGGTGAGGTGACCGCGTCCCGCCTGGAGATCCTGCGCGAGGCCGACGCCATCGCGCGCGAGGAGCTCACCAGGGCCGGCCTGGACCGCGAGATCTGGCAGTGTCCCGTGGTTCTGCTCGGTGACGTCCGGTCGGTGGGCGTGCAGGGAGACGGACGCACCTATGGTCACCCGGTCGTGCTGCGTCCCGTGTCGTCGGAGGACGCGATGACGGCCGACTGGACACGGGTTCCCTATGACGTGCTCGCCCGCATCTCGACCCGGATCACCAACGAGGTGCGCGAGGTCAACCGGGTCGTGCTGGACGTGACGTCCAAGCCGCCCGGCACCATCGAGTGGGAGTAGCGCGCGCCAAGAGCCCGCGTCAGATGGCGATCAGCGGGATGACCTTGGTGAACAGCACCTGACCGGTGACCCACTGGATCAGGTCGACGTGGATGCGGTACTCGCCGGCCTTCGCGGGGCAGACCAGCATGTCGTAGCGCTCGGCCGCACCGAAGGCCAGGACAGCGGTCTCCAGCTTGTTGCCGACGTCGCGCACGGGACGGCTCGGCCCCGTCGGGCTGGACGTGTCCCGGAAGATCCGTCCGTCGTGCGACAGGACCTCGGCGATGCGGACCGGGTTGTCCTGGGCATCGGTGAAGCGGACCTGGGTCGGGAAGTAGTTCCCGTTGAGGATGCGCAGCAGAGTCGGGAAACCGTGTCCGACGGCGTTGGCGCGCACCGCCTCCAGGGAGTGGACCCCGCCACCGGTGAACGGTTGGGAGAGGTTTCCGCCCAGCACGTAGAAGTGCTTGGGCTCGAACCGGTTGAGGCCGACGTCTTCACCGGAGAGCCCGGCGGCGTGCGAGAGCTGGTGCCAGCGCGGGTCGACGGAGTAGGGAACCAGCAGAGTCTCGGTGGCGATGTCGTAGAGCGGTCCGTCCACGAACGGCCGTCGCGCTCCCGCCGGGACGGGGAAGTCCGGATGGACGACCGGGTCGATGATGACGTTGCCGAACATGCCCATCTGCACGTGCAGCACGGTGTTGACGTGGCAGTGGTAGAAGTACGAGCCCGCGGCGCCGGCGTTGGGATCGCCTGGAATGCCCGGCTCCGCGATCCACTGGTAGGTGTACTCGCCGGTGACCTCGAACGACGTGTGTCCGACACCGTCGTTGCGCGGGTCCGGCTCGATGCCGTGCCAGTGGATGGTGTGCACCTTCTTGCTGGGCTTCAGGATGCCGTGCATCACTTGGCCCTCTGTCACCCGCACCAACGGCGACGGCAGGCCGCGACCGGACTTCTCGTCCTCGAAGCCCCAGATCTCGTGTTCCGCGCCGTCAGGAAAGCGCAGGCGCCGGTTGAAGAACTTGCGCAGGAAGACCCGGTCGGGTGTGCGCCGGAACTCTGTCACGGGGCTGCCTTCGTGCGGCTGCCCCGAGGCGAAGGCCGCCTGGGTGGCGAACGTGGTCGCGTGCGCGTCGCTCATGGCGTGCCTCCTGCTGACTTCGGTAGGGCCAGCACCCAGTCGGCGACCGCACCTCCGGGGTAGAGCCCACCGGCCGCTGTCTGTGACGGCTCGGCATGGCAGTGCATCGGGTAGTGCCAGTCCACCGTGCGTGCCGCGAAGACCTCGTCGAGCGCGTCGGGCGGCGGTTTGAGCGGCAGGATGATGTCCTTGCGGCTCAGCGGGTCGAGCTCCACAACGTCCTCCCACTGCTGCAGCAGCACGTGGCCTTCCTCGCTGATGGTTCCGACGCTGCGGCTGAAGTCGACCCCGTCGCGACGCAGCGTCCAGACGTGGTTGCCGTGGAAGTGCATCTGGTGGATGACGACGCCGGCGTTCACCAGCCGGATCAGCTGGCCTGTGATGACCGTGGTGGCGGTGGCGGCCTGGCTGAAGTCGCGAACGTCGGTGCGGCGGGGGGATCCCGACACCAGCGTCTCCTCGTGCGTGGCCAGGTTGATCGCCTCGTCCTGGGTCACGCCCACGGACTGAAAGCCGGCGCGGTCGTTCAAGGTGAAGTAGCGCGGCAGCGCCGGTGTGCTGACCGGATCGATCGTCTCGCCGGCGAGCGCGCGACGGGACCAGACGGGGTCGATGTCGTGGGCGATCCACAGCCACTGCCGCTCGAACTCCGCACCGAGCTCGCTGAGCCGCCAGTGGTCCTGCTGCGGCACCACGACGAGCACACCGAACAGCCCGAGTGTCCGCTGCACGGAGATCCCGCCGGGGTCGCTGTAGACGTAGGTGCCGGGCGGGGGCGCCGGGAACTCCAGGTCCTGTACGGCGCCGGACGCGATCTCGCCCGAGTCGCCGCCGGGGACGCCGTGGAAGAGCAGCGAGTGGGGCTGCTTCAGCCCGTTGTGCACCCGCAACCGGATGGTGCTTCCGCTCTCCGCCACGATGGTGCGCCGGGGGAAGTAGCTTCCCCAGTAGCTCCTCTTCACCAGGTACACGAGAGGGTCGCCGGCCACCGCGGAGTCGGGTTCGGGTCGGCCCTCGTGCGGCGGCGCGGCGTCGGGCGGGAAGAGCCGGCTGTCCACGAGCCGGCCGTCGGCGAAGAAGATCCGCGGGCTGATCGTGAGGCTGGGGAACGGGTCGTTGATCGTCGTCGCCTTCTCGCCGAAGCCCCGCAGGTACACAAGGGAGCCGTCGACCATCGGCACGAAGCCCTCGTTGATGTGCAGGTCCAGCACGCCGCCGACCCCAGCGGCCGCTCGGTCGACGCGCGACGCAGGCCAGCCTGCTGCCTGCGCGACAGTCACCCCCGCGGCGACTGTCCCGGCCGCGCCGGCATAGCGCAGCACGTCGCGCCGGCTCGGCGCTTTCGGGCGCTCGGCCTCCGGGGCGGTCATCGCACCCCACCTCCGGCGGTGGTGCTCGCCGGCAGCGGGGTTGCGGGCAGGTGGAAGGCCAACGGACGCGCCTGCCCCGGGTCGTCGTACCGCAGCGTCAGGTCGGTCTCCTCGACGGGCGCGAGGTAGGTGACCCAGGTCCGCACCGTTTGTGCGGCCGGGACCGCGGCGACGGGGCGCCCGGCGTCGTACGGCGCCACGGTGGTGCCCGTCGTGCCGAGACTGAGGCGGAACTGCCCCGGCGACAGGAGCACCGGCCGGTCCGACCCGTTGTGCAGCTCGATCTCGACCCGGACCGTGGTGGACCAGGTGCGGTTGGCGAGCGGCTCGCCGGCGGGTGCGGGGTCGTGATGCAGGTGTGCCGCGGCGTCGTGCCGGACATCCCGGGCAGCCGCGAGGACGGCGACGCTGCCGAAGCTGGTCCACGACCCGCGGCCGCGGACGATCGGCCGGGGGAGCGGTTTGGCCCCGTCGCGGGTGGCGATGAGCCCTACCGGTCAGGCGGCGGACAGGGCGCCGCCGGCGCACACCAGGGCGAGGACGCGACGACGTGACCAGGACGGTGTCTGTGCGGTGCTGTTGCTCTCGGTGCTGTCGGGAGCGGGCGGGCGGACATGGGGGCGCAGCTCGAGGTCAGTCATGGGCTACCGAACCTTCGGGAGGGGCTTCGAACGTGCGCCCGTGACCTTTCGGTTT
>JAVEDJ010000206.1 GCA_030841025.1 Actinomycetota bacterium | reverse complement strand
CGCCCCGCCTGCCGCTTGACGGGACGCACCCGCGTGGCGGGCACGGCCGGGCCGGCCGGTGGGAACACCGGATCGGCCCGGCCGGCTCACGCTTAGCCGAAGGGTCAACTCGACTGCTCCCTACAGCAGCACGAACCGGTGGCTGCCCTCGACTAGCTCTGGGCCATGTCGACGAAGCGGGAGTAGTGGCCCTGGAAGGCGACGGTGATGGTCGCGGTCGGGCCGTTGCGGTGCTTGGCCACGATGAAGTCGGCCTCACCGGCGCGCGGTGACTCGCGCTCGTAGAGCTCCTCGCGGTGCAGCAGCACGACCATGTCGGCGTCCTGCTCGATCGAGTTGTGCACCGCGATGCCGTCGGCGATGAAGTTGTGGGTGCCGAGCACGGTCGCGTCGAACACCTCCTGCTCGCCGACGCTCTCGATCGAGACGACGTCGTCCCAGAGCACGTCGTTGGTGGCGGCGATGTCGAGGTCGGCGTCGGACAGGGTGACGGCGAGCTGCGAGAGCACGGGGCGCGGGCTGTGGTCGAGAACTGCGACGGTGCTGCCGCCGTCGTCGGCGTGCTCAGGCAGGTGAAGCGTCGACGCGGCACCGGCTCGGACCCGTGCGGGGTCGTGGTCGAACAGCCGCTCGACGCGCACCCACACCTCGTCGTCACGGGCGACGCGGGCCCCGCGGGACTGCGTCTCGGCGAGGACGCGGCGCAGCATCCGCGCCGCTTCCAGTCCGGGGAAGCCGATCTCCTGGAGGAACCGGCGCTGGTCGTCGGTGTCGCCGATCTCCACCGACTCGGGTCGCAGGACCGACGAGATGCCGAACCGCAGCAGCAGCCGGGACACGACGTCCGCCGTACGGCGGTCGCCGGCCCGCAGCGCGATGACGCCGTGACCAGACCGGTCGGCGTCGACGACGCCGCGGTCGCGCCACAGGTGCCAGAGGAGCAGGGCGATCTGCCGCTTCGGCAACCCGAACACGTCGTCGGGCAGGTGGTCGGACGACGCGAGCGCGGCGACGTCGCCGTCGCACCAGTCGTCGAACGAGGCGAGCGGAGCGGGCAGGTGGCGCGGCACCGCCACCCGTGACCCGGGCGCGAGCTGACCCAGCGGGCACCACCCGTCGTACGTCAGGAAGGGGTGGTTGGCCGTCGCCTGCACGGTCTTGCCGGACGCGAGCGTGAGGGTGAAGACCTCCTTGCGTCCGCTGGAGAACACCGACGTCATGGTGCGCGGGCGGTAGCGCAGCGACTCGTCCAGCGACCACACCGGAACGTCCGTCGCGCCGGTGGCCATCAGCTCGCCGAGGGTCACCTCGGCACCGGTGTCGGCACGCATGATGCGCGTCGACGCGGGCAGGCAGCCGGACTCGCGCAGGTCGGACATCTGCGGCTTCTTGTCGGTGCGCTGCTCGGACGCACGGTTGAGCTGGGAGATCGCGATGACCGGCACCTCGAGCTCCTTGGCGAGCAGCTTGAGCGCACGGGAAAACTCCGACACCTCCTGCTGGCGGCTCTCGACCCGCTTGCCGCTGGTCATCAGCTGCAGGTAGTCGACGACCACGAGCTTGAGGTCGTGGCGCTGCTTGAGCCGCCGGCACTTGGCCCGGATCTCCATCATCGACATGTTGGGCGAGTCGTCGATGAACAGCGGCGCGTTGGACACCTCGCCCATGCGACGAGCGAGCCGCGTCCAGTCGTCGTCCGTGAGCTTGCCGGTGCGCATGTGGTGCAGCGACACCCGCGCCTCCGCGGAGAGCAGGCGCATGGTGATCTCGTTGCGGCTCATCTCGAGTGAGAACACACACGTGGTCAGCTGGTGCTTGATCGCCGCCGACCGCGCGATGTCGAGGCCGAGCGTCGAGTTGTGGGTGGGGACCATCGCGGGCCCGGCGAGGTAGAGGTGGTCGGCGTTGTCGACCTGCACGCACCGCACCGGCACGGTCGCGACGTGGCGGACGTCGACGATGTAGCGCGCGCCGACCTTGGTGTCGCGGCCGGACCGACGCTCCTTGTGGGCCAGCTGCTTGCGCTCGACCCGGAAGACGTCGTCGCTCGTGGCGAACGTGAGGATGTACGACGTGGCGCCGGCCCCGCGCCGACCACGGACCCGCTTCGTCGCGAGCCCGCACTTGTAGCCGAGGCTGACGATCAGCTCACGGGTGTCGATGGCCAGCCGCTTCGACGTGACCGCGAACCGCACCGAGCCGCCCGCCGTAACCGAGCCGGCGGTGTCGAGCAGACCGGCCAGCAGGTCGCGCCGCTGCGGCTCGGAGGCGCGGAGGTAGCCGGTCGGGATCTGCTTGTCGCCGAGGACGCCCAGGCCGAGCAGCAGCCAGTCTGCGTCGTCGGCCGGGCCGTCGATGTCGAGGTACATGGCGATCTCGGGGTCACGGCTGGTGAACCGCGCCGAGGAGGACGGGGCCTCGCCGAGCCAGGCTCCGAGCGCGTAGGGCAGCAGCGGGAGCTCGACCTCGGGCAGCGCGAGCGCAGCAGTGTTGGTGACCCGGTGGAGGTGGCGGCGGTCGACCGGGGCGCCACTCGCGCACATCGCTCGTGCGATCTGCTCGGTGGTCTTGACCGAGGGCCGTGACCCCCGGGTGTCGGTGAGCCAGCCGTGCTCGGCGTCGGCGACGATCGTGGAGCCGTCGGAGAAGACCACCTCGTAGCACCGGCGGTCGGCCATCACCGGTGTCGCGGCGACCACGGTGGTGGGACGGCCATCGGCGCCGAGCAGCTTGTCGCCGACGGCA
>JAVEDJ010000165.1 GCA_030841025.1 Actinomycetota bacterium | reverse complement strand
CGGCGGAGCTTGGCCACGTGACCGGTCGCCTTCACGTTGTACTGCGCCGCCTGGATCGTCCCGTCCTCGTCGATGACGAAGGTGGACCTGATGACGCCGGTGACCGTCTTGCCGTACAGCTGCTTCTCCCCATAGGCACCGTAGGCATTGAGCGTGTCCTTCTCCGGGTCGCTCAGCAGCGGAAAGGTCAGACGCTCCTCGTCGCGGAACTTCGCCTGCTTCGCGGGTGCGTCCGGCGAAATGCCGAGCACGGTGTAGCCCGCCGACTGCAGAGAGGAAAGGTTGTCGCGGAAGTCGCAGGCCTGCGTCGTGCAGCCCGGCGTCGACGCGGCTGGGTAGAAGTAGACGATGACCTTCTGTCCGCGCAGCTCGGAGAGGCTGTGCGGGGTCCCATCGGCGTCGGGCAGCGTGAAGTCCGGGGCGGTGTCGCCAGGAGCGAGCGTGGTGGCCATGGCGTCAACCTACTGAGCCGGTCGGTGGAGCCGACGGGCAGCCGGGGCATAGCCTGGGTGATCACGGGCATGGACTGTGCCGTCAGGCATGAACGGTGCCGGCAGACCCACGGAGGTTCCCGACATGACGACCGAGCCGCAGAACCCGGCCGGGCTCGAAGCACGTCCGCCCAAGGAGCGCCCTCCGCGCACGCCCGGGCAGATCGAGGCCGAGATCGAGCGCACCCGGCAGCGGCTGGCGGGAACGGTCGACGAGATCGCCGAGCGGGTCAAGCCGGCCAACGTGGCCCGGCGCACGCTCGACGCCGCGAAGGCCCAGTTCGTCGAGTCCGACGGGAGCCTGCGCACGACGCGGGTGGCGGTGCTCGCCGTCGGGGTCGCGGCCGTCGTGGGCCTGTCGATGTGGCGCCGCGGCCACTGAACAAGTGGTGAGCCGGTGGTGAGCCGGTGGTGGTGAGCCGGCTGCTGCCGGCGCGGTCGGACGACGGCCGCACCGGTGCACGCCGTAGGGTGGCAGCCGCCGCATGCTTCGGTGCGAACCAGTCCCCGGGTTGTCGATCTTGCGGGATCATGGGGCCGTCAACCCTTCAGCGGTCGACGTGGCCAGCGTGGACGGCGCAGCCGTGCACGCACAACGAGGAGGGTCCTACGGCGGATGGATCGCGTCGCGCTTCGTAGGGCACTGCACGGCCTCGCTCGGCAACTCGGGTCAGTGCCCGGCGCCCTGCGTGCCCAGTCGCGACTGCGCTCGTTGGTGGTTCTCGTGGCGGCCCTCGCCTTGCTGGGGCCGCTCGTCCTGACCCGGGCCGACGACCTCAACGCGGCACCTGTCCAGGCCACGCCCGCCGACCGCGACAGGCCGGACGTTGTCCTCATCCTGACCGACGACCAGCGCACCGACTCGCTGCTCGCCATGCCGGCCGTCAAGAGCCTGCTCGTGGACCGAGGCACCCGATTCACCGAGGCGATCATCCCGACCTCGATCTGTTGCCCGTCGCGGGCCAGCATCCTCACTGGGCGTTACAGCCACGACACCGGAGTCTGGGAGAACGGCGGCCCGCAGGGCGGCTGGAGAACTTTTCACCGGCTCGGCAACGAACAGCGCACCATCGCTCGCACCCTGCACCGAGCCGACTACCGGACCGGCCTCATCGGCAAGTACCTCAACGGTTTCGGCCGCTGGTCGCCGCCGAGCTACGTCCCACCGGGCTGGAACCGTTTCGAGGGCTTCATCCTGCCGCGCACGTCGGGTGCCTACTACGACTACAACATCGGGCGTACGACGCGTTACGGCGCGGGCGGCAGCGACTACTCGACCGACGTGCTGGCCACCCGCGCGGTCGACTTCATCTGGTCGACGCCCAAGCAGAAGTCGCTCTTCCTGTACTTCGCGCCCTTCGCGCCGCACAGCCCTTACGCGCCGGCCCCGCGCGACCTCGGTTCCCTGCACGGTGTGCTGCCGTCCTACCGCCCCGCCTCGGTCACGGCACCCGTGACGGACAAGCCGGCGTGGGTGCGTGCGCGACCACCCTCGAAGCAGTCCCGGATCGACTACATCCGCGAGCGTCAAGGCGAGTCGCTGATGGCCGTGGACGACGCCGTCGCTGCGATCGTCGCGGCTCTCGAGCACAGCGGCCGCCTGAAGGACACGATGATCGTGTTCATGTCCGACAACGGGCTGCAGATCGGGGAGCACCACATCATCGGCAAGAACGTCCCCTACCGGCAGGCGACGTCGGTGCCGCTGGTCATCAGGTGGGACGGGCGCCTCCGGGCGGGCGCGGTGGACGACCGTCTGGCCAGCAACGTCGACATCGCGCCCACCATCGCCGACGCCGCCGGCGCCCCCTTCGAGGCCGACGGCAACTCGCTGCTCGGCTCGACTCGCCGCGACGGGTCGTTGCTGGAGGCGAGCTTCAGTCGCCGTTACGGCCGCCCGGCGTACTGCGGCTGGCGTACGCCCTCCTGGATGTACGTCCGCTACGCGACGGGCGAGGAGGAGCTCTACTCCTACGCCACGGACCCCGAGGAGCTGCGCAATCTCGCCACCGACCCCGTGTACGCCGTCCAGCTCGCCGCGATGAAGGCGCGAGCGGTCAAGGCATGTCGCCCGATGCCGCCGACCTTCCACTGGTAGGCCCAGGTAGCGTGCGCAAGCATGAGCACGAAGAACGCGGCTGCAGAAGCCTGGCACGACAAGCTCCCGGTGCGCATGCTGCACGACCGCGTCCTCGTTTCGATGGACAGCGAGTCGGGGGAGCGGCGCTCGTTGTCCGGCATCGTCATCCCGGCCACCGCCCAGATGGGCAAGCGGCTCTCCTGGGCACAGGTGGTCGCCATCGGGGCCAACGTCCGCACGGTCGAGGTGGGTGACCGGGTGCTGTTCGACGGCGAGGATCGGGCCGAGGTCGAGGTGGGCGGGCACGACTACGTGCTGCTGCGCGAGCGGGACATCCATGCTGTCGCGGCCGAGCGCCTGCAGGACGGGCAGACCGGCCTCTACCTCTGAGCAGAGCCGAACACCCAGCTGCGCAGCAGCAGGAACCGCAACAACGTCGCCGCCAGGTTGGCGCCGACCAGAACGATGGCCTCGGTCGTTCGGCCACTGACCCCGCCGGCATGCAGGGCCGCCAGTGAGCCACTGGTCAGTGCCAGTCCGAGCCCGAAGACGACGAGCCCCTGAAGCTGGTGCGTCGTGCGCCTGGTGCCTCCTCGGACTCCGAAGGTGAACCGCCGGTTGGCGGTGGTGTTGGCCACGGCGGTGAGCAGCAGCGCCGCGAGGTTGGCCGCTTGTGCCCCGACCGCCTGGTGCAGCAGGAGGAACAACGCGAGGTAGACCAGCGTGCTCACGGCTCCGATGCTGGCGAAGCGCACGAGCTGGCGGGTCAGACCCGCCGGCACGTCGTTCACCGGCTCGAGCGGTTCACGCCCGAGCTGCGCGCGTAGCTCGGCGATGGGTAGTCGGCCGGCCGCCAGTGCGCGGCCGACGCGGACGATCCCGCGGAGGTCGGCGATGGCGGTCGCGACGATGTCGACGCGACTGTCCGCATCGTCGATCCAGTCAACGGGGACCTCGTGCATGCGCAGCCCGATGCGCTCGGCAAGCACCAGCAGCTCGGTGTCGAAGAACCAGCCGGTGTCCTCGACAAAGGGCAGGAGCTCCGCGGCAACGTCTGCGCGGATCGCCTTGAAGCCGCACTGCGCGTCGCTGAAACGGGCCGCGAGCGTGCCACGCAGCAACAGGTTGTAGCTGCGCGAGATCACCTCGCGCTTGGTGCCGCGCACGACCCGTGAACCCCGGGCCAACCTGGTGCCCAGTGCCAGATCGGAGTGACCGGAGACCAGTGGGGCGACCAGCGGCAACAAGGCGTCGAGGCCGGTAGACAGGTCAGCGTCCATGTAGGCCAGCACGGCAGCATCAGAGCCCGACCATGCCGTGCGCAATGCGCGGCCGCGGCCCTTCTCCTCGAGATGCAGGACGGTCAGGCCGGAAAGCTCGCCACTGAGCCGTCGGGCGATCGTCAACGAGTCGTCGGTGCTGGCGTTGTCGGCAATCGTGATGCGGAACGTGTAGGGGAAGTTGCTGGTCAAGTGGTGGTGCAGTCTTCGGATGCAGGGCTCCAGGTCATGCTGCTCGTTGTAGATGGGCACCACCACGTCGAGCACCGGCGCCGGCCTGGCTGTGGGAGACGGCACCATCGCAGTGCGCCGGCGCACCAGCTGTTCGCGGTCAGGGCTTGTGGTCGTCATGTCGACAAGCTGGACACCAGCGCTGGTAGTGGCATGTGGAGAGGCTGTGGGTGGGCTGCGAGCCGGGCCTCCCACTTCTCCAAGCACGTCCACAGGTACGGCACAGCAGGTGACCAGGGCTGGCCTCGATGTTCGTCGTCATGACGACGACGAATGAGCTCCAGGTTGGTCAGCGGTCGACAACCCGCGGCGTCACGCCGCCCGCCGCCACCGATCGTTGCGCGGCGGCCCTCCGACGCTTCGTGCAAGGCTCGGTGGACGACCCCCGTTGGGCCCGACCTAGCCTGCTGATCCTGCTGGCGGCCACTGCCCTGCTCTACGTCTGGGGACTCAGCGCCTCCGGCTGGGCCAACAGCTTCTACTCCGCCGCCGCGCAGGCAGGATCGGCCAGCTGGAAGGCGTTCTTCTTCGGATCGTCCGACGCGTCGAACTCCATCACTGTCGACAAGACACCGGCGTCGCTCTGGGTCATGGCGCTGTCGGTTCGCGTGTTCGGCCTCAACAGCTGGAGCATCCTGGTGCCGCAGGCGCTGGAAGGCGTTACGGCGGTTGGTCTGCTCTACGCGACGGTTCGCCGATGGTCGGGCCCGGCGGCCGGTCTCATCGCCGGCGCCGTTCTAGCGGTGACGCCCGTCGCCGTCCTGATGTTCCGCTTCAACAACCCCGATGCGTTGTTGGTCCTGCTGCTGGTCGCCGGTGCGTACGCGACGGTGCGCGCACTCGAGCACGCCAGCACTCGCTGGCTGCTGCTCGCTGCGACGTTCGTCGGGTTGGGCTTCCTCACCAAGATGCTGCAGGCGCTGCTCGTCGTACCTGCCTTTGCGGTTGTCTATCTGATCGCAGCACCCACGCCGGTGCGCCGACGCATCGTGCAGCTGCTCATGGCGGGCGCCGCGCTGGTCGCCGCCGCCGGTTGGTGGATCGCCATTGTGCAGCTGATCCCAGCATCTGCACGGCCCTACATCGGCGGCTCACAGAGCAACAGCATCCTGGAGCTCACGCTGGGCTACAACGGGTTGGGACGGCTGACGGGGAACGAGACGGGCAGCGTCGGTGGCGGCGCCGGCTGGGGCCAGACCGGCTGGGCACGGCTGTTCGACGGCGAGAACGGCGGTCAGATCGCCTGGTTGTTGCCGGCGGCCCTCATGCTGCTCGTGGCCGGGCTCTGGGTGACCCGTGCCGCGCCGCGCACCGACCGCAACCGCGCCGCGCTGGTGCTGTGGGGCACCTGGCTGCTGGTCACGGGCCTGGTTTTCAGCTTCATGCAGGGCATCTTTCACGCCTACTACTCGGTGGCGCTGGCGCCTGCGGTGGGCGCGCTGGTCGGCATCGGCGCGACACTTCTGTGGAACCGCCGCCACGAGCTGGTCAACGCGGTGGTCCTGGGTGCGACGCTCCTGGTGACCGCGCTGTGGGCGCACGTCTTGCTGGCGCGGTCGAGCGAATGGCACCCCTGGTTGGCGACGGCGGTCGTTGTCGCCGGTGTCGCGGTTGCCGCACTGATCGCGGGCGGCTCTGCCTGGCTGCCACGGAGGGCGGCAGTCGCAGCCGGCGCTGCCGCGCTGATCGTCGCGCTCACCGGCCCGACCGCCTACGCGCTGCAGACCTCGTCGACACCTCACGCTGGCTCGATCCCATCAGCCGGCCCCCAGGTGGCCGGCGGTCGTTTCGGTGGCCCGGGCGGCGGCGCCCGTGGCCTGGGCGGGCCCGGTCGGCTGGCGCCGCCTCCCGGCGGCTTCGGCGGCGGTCAGGGAGGTGCTGGCGGTGCCGGCGGTGCCGGCGGTGCTCCGGGTCTGGGCAGGCCCGGCGGTACGACGGGGCCGGGCGGTGGCGGCATCGGGGGGCTTCTGCAGGGCAGCACCGCCGGCGCGGAGCTGGTCGCCATGCTCGAGCAGGACGCCAGCAGCTACACCTGGGTTGCTGCGGCGATCGGCTCCAACAACGCGTCGGGCTACCAGCTCGCCACGGGCCAACCGGTGATGGCGATCGGCGGTTTCAACGGCAGCGACCCGTCGCCCACGCTCGCGCAGTTCCAGCAGCTGGTGGCCGAGGGAAAGGTTCACTACTTCATCGCGGGCGGCACAGGGATGGGCAGCGACGGCGGCAGCAGCGCCTCGCAGCAGATCTCGTCGTGGGTCACGTCTGCATTCGGCGGCACGACCGTCGGCGGCGTCGCCGTCTACGACCTCACCAGCGGTGCGGGTGCGACGGTAACCGACACCTCCGTGTGACTCGCGGCCGCACTTCAACAGTCAGCGCGCAGGGAGCGCCGGTTTCGGCGCTCCCGCCCGCTTCATCTCGGCGCTCCGGGTCAGCCGGTCGCGGCAATGTAGGTGCCGGGGTTGCCGTTCGGGAAGTCCGCGTTGACCGGGTTCAGCAGCACCACCGGTGCGACACAGGTAATCGGCAGCATCAGGTCCGCCCGGATCCGGCCATCGCCTTCGGGCCTGCTCAGCGGGAACGGCTTCGTCACAGCTGCCGCCTTGGCGTTGCAGTAGAGGGTGGCCGTCACGGCAGCCACCGGGTTGGTGCCGTTCTGCGGCGGGGTCGGGATGACGAGCCCCTCGATGCGCACGTCCAGGCGTCCGTCGCGTCGTACTCGCACCGTGCCCTCGTCGACGACCCACGGTGCTCCGCCGGGCTTCACTGTGAAGATGTCGGCGCCGCCGTCGGCGGACCGGGTGCTGCCTACCAGCCCCGACCGCAGCAGGTCTCCCTTGCCGCCATCATCACCGTGGCCGTCGTCGTCATGGGCGAAGGCGCTGGTGGGGGTGAGTGTCAGGGCGAGTGCGCAGGCGGCTCCGACAACAAGCAGGCGGGGGTGTAGCTGCATGATGACCTCCTGGAGGGACGAGGGCCGGTGCCGGGACACTGCGGGAGGGCGCACGGCTCTGCAGGGGATACCGGCCCGGGAGCGGATGCGTTCACGCCCGCGGCCGGAAGCGCGCACACTGAACGCGGCGCCGGGCGGCGCCGTACTCGTAGCGACACGACGCAATACCTGTAGCGACAGGACGCATACCCGGAACGACGCAAGGAGGGCAGCGCAGCTGGTCATCCGCAGGGGCAGCCGAAACCAGGCAGAGGCGACCGACCTGTCCTGCGATCCCGGCTTGCGCACCGCGTGGAGCGCGCACGCGGATGAGCTCTATGGCTATGCGCGCCGAGCGCTCGGCGACAGCGGCGCTGCCGAGGAGGTGCTGCAGGAGACGTTCCTGCGCGCGTGGCGAGCGGCGGACCGCTATGACGCGAGCCGCCCCTTACGTCCCTGGTTGTTCGCCATCTTGCGCAACGTCGTCGTCGACGAGGCTCGGTCCAGGGTTCAGCGGCCGGTCCCGCAGGATGTCGGTACGCGTGAGCCCCGCAGTGAGCTGGTCGATCCGCTTGATCGTGCCATGGATGCCTGGCTGGTGGAGGAAGCCCTGCGCCGCATCGGACCCGAGCACCGGGCCGTGCTCGTCGAGACCTACTACCGCGGGCGGCCGTACGCCGAGGTCGCCGCCGGTCTCGGCATCCCGGAGGGAACGGCGCGCAGCCGGGCCTTCTATGGCTTGCGGGCGCTGCGGCTGGCGCTGGAGGAGATGGGGTGGGAGGGATGAGGCATGAGTGCGCCGTGCGTCCGGAAGACCTCGGCCCCTACCTGCTCGGCCAGCTCGCACCGGACGAGGGGGTGCTGGTGGCCGAGGCCGTCGACTCCTGCGCGTCCTGCACCGCGGAGGTCGAGCGGCTGCAGCTCGTCGTGCAGGCCCTGGCCCGCACGACGGCATCGCTCGAGGAGCCGGCGCCGCCCGCTCCCGCTCCCGCCTTCGACCGGGTGCTCGCGACGGTGCACGGCGAGCGCCTGGACCGCCGGCGGCGCCGGCACCGACGGATCGGGCTCGTGGCGGCAGCCCTGGTCCTGGTGGTCGCTGCCGGCGTGGGTGCCGTCGCGCGGTCGATGAGTGGGAACGATGCCGCTGCCGGTCGCGACGTGGCCCTCACGGGCACCAGGCCGGCAGCCGGAAGCGTCGAGGTGTCGGAGCGGCGCTGGGGAACAGCGCTCACGCTCGAGGTGCGTGGCCTGACCCCGGGCAAGTCGTACGGCGCCTGGCTGGCCGACGGGTCCGGCGAGCGGGTCGGTGCGGGGACGTTCCGGCCGACGGCCGACGGGTCGGCGCGCGTCGAGCTCGCAGCCGCGCTCCGGTTGCCGGACGCGGATGCCGTAGGAGTCACCGAGCTCGGTGGCGACGACGTACTGCGCGCCAGTCTGGGCCGGCGGGCGAGCTGAGCGCTCGCCGGAGCTACCGGGCGGTCGGTGCTGGCTCAGTTCTTCTTCGCCGCGGCCTTGCCGCCCTTGCGGCCCGCCTGCTTCTTCTGCGCGGTCGTCCCGCGCTGCGAAGAGTCTCCGCCTGAGCCCGACTTCTGGCCGCCGTGCTTGGAAGCGTCTGGCGAGTTCGCGATCCGGGCCGCGCGCTCCTTGGACATGCCCTTGTCCTTGAGCGCCTCGT
>JAVEDJ010000152.1 GCA_030841025.1 Actinomycetota bacterium | reverse complement strand
GGCTGGCCCGTCCAGCGCAGGAGCGGCGGTACGACGGCGGCGGTGCCGGGCGGCTCGCGCGCGGTCCGGACTAGTCCCGGCCCTTGTCCCGTCCGTGGCCGTCACCGTGGCCATCGCCGTGCTCGTCACCGTGCTGGTCGCCGTGCTCGTCACCATGCTCGTCACCATGGTCATCGCCGCGCCCGTCACGGTGCTCATCCGCACGGTTGTCATCCCGGTTGTCGTCGCGCCCGTCGCTCACCTGGTCGACGCGAGTCACGTCGTCGCGAGTCACGTCGTCGCCCGAGGTGTCCCGGCTGTCCGCGGTGCGCTCGACGGTCGGCCGCCGATCCTGGCTGCGGCTGTCACGGCCGCGGTTGTCCCGGTTCTTGTCGCGTCCCTTGTCGCCCCGCTCGCGGCGGTCCTTCGAGGTGCTGTCCTGCGAGCCGCTGCTGTCGGCGCCGGCCGCCGGCGAGCTCGCGGCGCTGGCGACGGGCATGACGGCCACCCGGACGGTCGTGCCCTGACGGTCGCTCTTGCGCTTGTCCCGCTTGCCGTCGTTCCGCTTGCCGTCGTTCCGCTTGCCGTCGGTGCGGTCGTCGCGGCCGCGGGAGCGGTCGTCGCGGCCGTTGCCCCGGTCGTCCTCGCTCGCGCTGGCCTGCACCACCCGCACGCCCCGCGCCGACGCGCTGACCGTGACCCCGCGATCCTCGTCCGACCCGTCGTCCTGCTTGTCGTTGTCGTCCCCGCCGTGGCCGCGGTTCCGGCCATGCTCCTTCTCGTCCTTCTGGTCCTTCTTGTTCTTGTCCCGGCCCTTGTCGCGGCCGCTGTTCTTCCCGTGGCCCTTGTTGTCATCGGCCGCGGCCACCGCGGGCTCGTCGAGGGCCGGCGTGAAGGTGGGTGCGGCGGGCGGCTGCACCACGACGACCGGCACCGCGACGGTGGCGGGCGGGGCGGGCAGGGCGACGACGACGGGCCCGGTGCCCGGCACCGCCGGGACAGGAACCGGCACCGCCGGGACGGGCACCGGCACCGGAGCGCCACCGCCCGAGACAGTGGGCGGCACGAGCGGACCGGCCGGGACGCCGGGTGCAGGCACCGGCAGGCCGGGCAGAGGCAGCGGCAGCGCGGGGAGGCCCGGGATGCTGCCGGGACCGTTCCCGGTGCCGGATCCTGGCCCGCGGCCGGTGGCCCCGGCACCTGTGTCGGTCCGGGGCGTGATCACGACGTTGGCCGGCGGCTGCAGCGAGCTTCCTGCGCCCCCGGCCCGGGACCGCTCGGCCGAGTTGGGCGTGAGCTGATTGGCCGTGACGAGGCCGAAGCTGGCGAGCGCCGACGCGCTGAGCAGGGCGAGCACCGTCGTCGCGACACCGGTGGAGGCACCGGCGTCGAGCGCTGTGCGATCGCGAACCTGCTTCTTCATGATCCCCAGAATCACTTCGTCGTGGCTGACCCCAGGGACCTGACCTTGCCCCGAGTCACCCTATGTACCGGAAAATCGTCTTCTGTAGAGCCGAACGGGTGATGCCCGCCTAGTCTCTCAAGGCTTCGGCACATCAGCCGTATGGCCTTGAGTCGTCGTCGTTGAGTATTTGGCAACGGATTGGCAGCCGAGGCATAACGGCCAACATTTTGCCGCAGTTCGCCCCCTGGTTGGCGGCGCTCGGTGCGTGGTAGACCCGACCCATGCCCAGACTCCTGCTCGGGCCGCTGCTCCGGCACGTCGGCGAGCACGACGCGAGCATCTGGGTCGAGGCGGACACGCCCTGCACGGTCGAGGTGCTCGGCCACCGCGAGCACACCTGGACCGTGGCGGGGCATCACTACGCACTGGTCGGCGTCGAGGGGCTCGAGGCGGGCAGCACGACGCCGTACGACGTGACCCTGGACGGCGAGGTCGTCTGGCCACCGGCCGACTCGGCGTACCCGCCTTCCCGGATCCGGGCGCTGGATCCCGGCCGACCCCTGCGCGTGGTGTTCGGGTCCTGCCGCTACGCCCGGCCCGATGCCGTGGTCGGCAACTCGAAGTTCGACGCGGATGCGTTGGACGCCTACTCCTCGCGCATGCAGCGGCTGCCCGACGAGCGGTGGCCCGACGCGCTGGTGCTGCTCGGCGACCAGGTCTACGCGGACGAGACGACCGACGAGACCAAGCGCCGCATCCGGGCCAAGCGCGACATCACGATCCCGCCGAAGGACCAGGTGGCCGACTACGAGGAGTACACCTGGCTCTACCAGGAGTCGTGGAGCGATCCCGACATCCGATGGCTGCTCTCGACCATTCCGAGCTCGATGATCTTCGACGACCACGATGTCCGCGACGACTGGAACACCTCCGCCGAGTGGCGCCGCGAGATGCAGGCCACTTCGTGGTGGGAGGAGCGCATCATCGGCGCCCTCTCGTCGTACTGGGTGTACCAGCATCTGGGCAACCTCGGACCCGAGGGGCTGGCCGATGACGCGCTGTACCAGAAGGTGCGCGCGTACGACGGCGACGCGGAACCGCTGCTGCGGGAGTTCGCGGCCGCCGCCGACCGGGAGGCCGACGGGCGCAAGGGAGCGCAGTGGTCCTACCGACGGGACCTGTCCTGCGCCCGGCTGCTGGTCATCGACTCGCGCTGCGGGCGGATGCTCGAGACCGGCGAGCGGTCCATGGTGTCCGAGGCGGAGTTCCGCTGGATCGAGGAGCAGGTCGCCGGCGACTACGACCACCTGCTGGTCGGGACGTCGTTGCCCTGGCTGCTGCCCCGGGCCCTGCACGACATCGAGGCGTGGAACGAGCGGCTGGCCGACGGCTCCCGGGGACCCCGCATGGCGCGGCTCGCGGAACGGTTCCGGCGTGCCGCCGACCTCGAGCACTGGGCGGCGTTCCGCAAGTCGTTCGACCGGCTCGCCGAGCTGTTCGCCTGCGTGGGCCGCGGCGAGCACGCGGGCTCCGAGGGTGAACCGCCGGCGACGGTCTGCGTGCTGTCCGGGGACGTGCACCACGCCTACGCCTCGCGTGCCCGTTATCCGGCCGACGACGGCAAGCCGGCGATCAGGTCGAAGATCTACCAGCTGACCTGCTCCCCGGTGCACAACTACGTGCCCCTGGCGATGAAGGTGGCATTCCGGGTGTCGTGGAGCCGAGGCGCCGAGAAGGCCACCAAGTTCCTGCTGCAGCGGGTGTCCCGGCTGCCGTGGCAGCCGCTGACCTGGGAACGGATGGCCGGCCCGTGCTACGGCAACGGGGTCGCGACGTTGCAGCTGGACGGCCGCACCGCGTCGCTGACGATCGAGAAGGCCGGCCGCGACGCATCCGGTGAACCCATCCTCACCCCCGTGGTCACTCTCCAGCTCAACTGACCGCCCACCTCTTCGCCCACCCCACCCCTTCGCCGTTGATCATGCAGCAAGGGACATCCGCCGCAACGTCGCAGGTCAGCGCCCCGTCCATCGCCGTCGCAGGAAGGGGGCGGGCGGGTCAGTCGATGCGGACGGTGCCATGGGGCGTCGAGAAGTGCACCGCCACCAGGCCGGGGTCCTCGTCCTCGATCCAGTCGATCCGGAAGTCCGCCCGCTCGAGCGGCTCGTCCAGCCAGCGGGCGATCGCGGCGCGCTCACCGCAGATCTCCGCCGCCTCGATGCCGATGCCGGTATCGCCCTGGGCGCTGGGGTGCAGCGGCTCGGCCACGTCCCACTCGATGAAGAAGGGCAGCGCCGGGTCGTCGAGCAGCTCCAGCACCCCGATCTGCTTCCAGGTCAGGTCGGTGCCGTCGGGCCGGCGGCGGTGACCGCGCACCGCCGGCCGGCCGAGGCGCTTCTCGACCGGGCCGATGTCGTCGACGGCGACCACCCAGGCCAGCCAGCCGCCGCCCGACTCGCCGCGCGCCTTCACGGCCTGCCCGAACGGCGCCTTGTCGGCGGCCGGGTGGTCGAGCGCGCCGACGACCTCCAGGTAGACACCGTTCGCGAGCGGCAGCACGAAGTTGCGGGTGCCGAACCGCGGATGGATGCCACCGTCGCGGAAGCCGGCCCCCAGGGCCGACCCGATCCGCTGCGCGGCGGCACCGATCCCCTCGGGGCCAGCGGCATAAGAGATGTGGTCAAGTCGCACGTTCGGCATTGTGCTCGGCGTGCCGGGCGGCCCCGTCGTCGGGGGGGGGTCGTCGGGCCGACCAACGGTGGCCCCAGAAAACCGTTGCCCGTCCTAGGAAGTCACGAACTCCGACGCCACCCGCAGGAAGACATCATTTGCCTCGGGCTCGCCGATCGTCACCCGCACCCCGTCACCGGCGAAGGGGCGTACGACGACGCCGGCTGACTCGCATGCCGCCGCGAACTCCATCGTGCGCTCGCTCAGCCGCAGCCAGACGAAGTTGGCTTCCGACGCGGGCAGCTGTGACCACCCTTGCTCGCGCAGCGCGTCCTGCACCCGGGAGCGCTCCTTGACCAGGCCCTCGACCCGCTCGAGCAGCTCGTCCTCGGCCTGCAGCGAGGAGGTGGCCGCCACCTGCGCGACGCCGCTGACGCCGAACGGCACCGCGGTCTTGCGCAGCGCCTCGGCCACCGGCTCGTGTGCGACCGCGAAGCCGACCCGCAGCCCGGCCAGGCCGTAGGCCTTCGAGAAGGTACGCAGCACCGCGACGTTGGGCCGGTCGCGGTAGACGTCGATGGCGTCCGGCACCTCGGGGTCGCGCACGAACTCCCGGTAGGCCTCGTCGATGACGACCAGCACGTCGCTCGGCACGCGATCGAGGAAGCGGGCCAGCTCCGCGCGGCGTACGGCGGTGCCGGTGGGGTTGTTGGGGGAGCAGACGAGCACCAGCCGGGTGCGCTCGGTGATGGCGGCGGCCATGCCGTCGAGGTCGTGCCGCTCGTCGGGCAGCAGCGCCACGGTGACCGACGTGGCACCCGACACCTGTACGACGATGGGGTAGGCCTCGAAGGACCGCCAGGCGTAGAGGACCTCATCGCCCTCGGCGGCGACCGACTGGACGATCTGCTGCAGCACACCGACCGAGCCCGTGCCGGTGGCCACGTGGCTGGCCGGCACGTCGAACCGCTCGCCGATCGCGGCGGTCAGCCCGGTCGCGAACATGTCCGGGTAGCGGTTGAAGCGGGCCGCCTCCTGGGTGACGGCCGCCAGCACGGACGGCAACGGGGGATAGGGGTTCTCGTTGGACGAGAGCTTGTAGCTCGCGCCGCCCTCCCGGGCCGCGGCCGGGCGGCCCGGCTTGTAGCTCGGGATGCCCTCGAGGGAGCCACGGAGCCGAGGAGATGTGCCGTCACTCATGGCGCCAGCCTAGAGGCCGGTCGCCCGAGGCAGCGCACCCGCTGGACGCTGGGTTGGACGCTGGGTCAGGGGACCTTCGGCAGCGCGGAGAGGCAGAGCCGCGGGTCCTCGTGGTAGCGCGCGACGAGGTCGGCGGTGGCACGGTCGAGGCGGCGGTGCAGTGCCTCGCGGTAGGAGGACAGCACGCTCTCGGCGCTGGTCAGCCGGGTGGACAGCACGCGGACCGCGTCCGGGTCGGCTGCGGTGACCTCGGTGGCCCAGAGGTCAGGCAGGTGCGGCAGGATCGGCAGCCCACCGGCGGGGTGCAACGCCAGGATGGCCTGGCGTCCCCCCGGGCCGCGGGGCTCGGTCAGCGCGTCACGAAGCGCACTGCGGTCACCCGGACGGCTGCCCGAGCGCAGCAGGTCACGGCGGGCCTGCAGCAATCGCCGCCAGTAGGAGGTGCGCAGCTCCTCGGTCAGCAACGTCCGGCGATAGCTGCGCAGCCGCTCGAGCGTCATGTGCGCCAGCTCGTCGCTGCGCTGCGGCGCGCGCCGGCGCAGCGTCGTACTGCGTGCGTCGGTCACCGGCCGGACGGCGGCGGTGGCCGGCCGCGACCCGTTCGACGGGGTGGTGGCCCGCACATCGCCCATGCCGTCCGCAGTCACAGTTCCTGGCAGTGTCACCCCGACAGCATCGACGCGGACCGGGTCGCCCTTGACCGCTCTCACCCAAAGGGAGGCAAAGTCGCCTACATGACGCGCAGAGTTGTGCAGCGGTTGTCCCCATGAGTCGATGGCGCGAGGTGGCCGACGGCGTGCTGCAGGCGCGCTACCAGCCGATGGACCTGAGCGTCTGCGTGGTCCGCGGCGCAAAGGGGCTGCTGGTCGTCGACACCCGGTCCTCGCACCGGGAGGCCGACGAGATCCGAGCCGACCTGCAGGAGCTGGGCGACGTACCGGTGCGGTGGGTGGTGAACACGCACGCGCACTTCGACCACTGCTTCGGCAACTACCGCTTCGGGCCGGCTTCGGACCTGGACGCCGTGATCTTCGGGCACGAGCGGGTGCCGGCCCATCTCGAGGAGTACGAGCGACCGATGCTCGCTGCGCGGATCGCCCGCGGCGACGAACCGGCGGACGACTGGCGCGAGGTGGTCATCACCCCGCCCACGGTGCTCGTCGGTGCGTCCACGTCGCTGGACCTCGGCGATCGCTCGGTCGAGATGGTCCACCTGGGCCGCGGCCACACCGACAACGACCTGCTGCTGCACGTCCCCGCCAGCAGCACCTGGCTGGTCGGTGACCTGCTCGAGGAGTCGGGGCCACCGATGTACGGCTCCGGCAGCTTCCCGCTCGAATGGCCCGACACGGTCGAGCGGCTGCGCAGCCTGCTCGAGGACGGCGCGGTGCTGGTGCCGGGCCACGGGGCGGCGGTGGACGCCGGCTTCGCCGACGAGCAGTGCGCGCAGCTGTGGGTCGTCGCCGAGCTGATCCGCGAGCTCTGGGACGCGGGGGTGGCGGTCGCGCAGGCGGTGGAGGCCGGCGCCGGCCGGTGGCCGTTCCCCGCCGACGGCCTCGCCTCGGCAGTGGCGGACGGCTATCGGCAGCTCGACCAGGCGCCGCGCCCCTGAGCCCTCGCCCTCAGCGCTCGCCGACGGGAAACCCGCGCTGCCGCGCGATCTCGTACAGCGCGACGGCCCCCGCGCTCGCTGCATTCAGTGAGCTGGCCGCACCCCCGATCGGGATGGACACCAGCTCGGTGCACGCCTCCCGCCAGGCCGCGCTCATTCCGGTGGTCTCGTTGCCGACCACCACGACGGTCGGGGGCGTGAAGTCGTGTTGGTCGAGGCGGGTCGTGCCCGCCTCGTCCGTGCCGACGACGTGTACGTCGCTCCCTTGGGCGCGCAGCCCATCGACCCAGCCGAGCGCGTCGCGCGCCGACGGGACGTGCACCGTCGGGACCGCGAACAGCGACCCGGTGCTCGCCCGCACCGTGCGGGGGTCATAGATGTCAGCGGCGTGACCGCAGACGACCACGCCACTGGCACCGAGGGCATCGGCCGACCGGATCAGCGTCCCGAGGTTCCCGGGACTGGTCGGCCGGTCGAACACCACCACGACGCCGTCGTCACCGAGCCGGATGCGCGTCAGGTCGTCGGGCGGCATGCGACCGACGGCGACGACCTCCGGACCCTCGTCGGACTTGCCGCCGAGCTCGCGGAGCAGGTCCGCGTCGACGGCGTACTGCGGGGCCTCGGCGGCGCTGGTCACAGCGCGGGCCCACACCGACAGCGCTCGCTCGGACGAGTGCAGGACGGCGTCCAGCGGCCAGCCGTGCTCGATCGCGAGCGAGATCGGCCGCACCCCTTGGATGAGGAAGTTGCCGCTGCGGTGGCGCTTGTTGCGGTTGGTCAGCAGCGCCTCCCATTGCTGGAAGCGCGCGTTGCGCGTGCTGACCCGCACCGCGCTGGCACCGCCCACCACCATGTCCCGCCCTCTCACCCGCGCCTGCCGTCCGGTCACTCCACCCTACGAGTTGTCAACCATGGTTGACGGACGCGTTCCGTCAACGTAGATTGACGGCATGGACGCGCAGCTGTCGAGCGGCATCACCTCGGACGACCCAGCGGTGGGGCTGCGGGCCGTGGTCGCACTGCGGCGTCTGGCAGAGCAAGTCGAGGCGGCGCAGGTGGCGCAGGCTCGTCGTCAGGGCTGGTCCTGGGACCAGATCGGCGACGCCCTGGGGGTCTCGCGCCAGGCCGCGCACAAGAAGCACGGAAGGTGAGCGCTGTGTTCAACAGGTTCAGCAGGGCCGCCCGAGAGGTCGTGACGTGGGCGATCGCCGAGGCTGCGCGCCGCGGCGACCGGCGGGTCGGAACCGAGCACCTGCTGCTCGGGCTGTTGCACGACTCGGCGGCGGCAAGTGCGCTCGGCGTCACGCTCGACGCGGCCCGCGCAGCGTTGCAGTCCCTGGACCTCGAGGCGCTTGCCGCGGTCGGCGTCGGGGTGGACGCCGGTGAGCTGCCCACTGCCGCGGCTCCGTCGACCGGGCACCTGCCGTTCACGGCGGCGGCGAAGAACACGCTGGTGCAGACGCTGCGGGAAGCGGTGCGGCTGGGCAGCCGCCGCCTGGAACCGAGCCACCTGCTGCTCGCGTTGCTGGCCGCGGAGCGTCCGGATGCGGCCGTCGACCTGGTCGCGCGGCTCGGCGTGGACCCCACCGTCGTACGCAGCAGGCTGGCGACGGCGGCCTGAGGCTCAGGAGGTGAGCAGCTGCTCGAGAGCGGTGTCGAGATCGAGCAGCTGCGCCTCGGTGCCCCACGGGCAGCAGGCGTAGGTCGCGCTCAGGAAGTCGATGACGGCTTCGGCGGACGTCTGCAGCACGGCCTCACCGTCGGGGGAGATGAGGGCCACGCGCAGGACCTCTTCGCCCTGTGACTGCGCGGGCCAGATGCGCACATCGCCCTCGCCGGTCGGACCGCTCACCCCCTCAGTCAACAGCTCGCGACCGAAGACCCAGGTCACCTCGTCGCCCTCCCCGCACCGGAAGACCGCGTGGATGGCAAACGGGTCGGATGTGTCGTAGCGCAGGGCCACGGGCATTCGGATGACCCCACCGGCGGGGGCCGCCACATCGACGGTGATCTCGCGAATGACTGTCGGCCAGACCGGGCTCATTGGCTCTCCTTCGGTTGGCGATTGTCACGACATCGGTGCGTCGTGTCGGAGCACGTCGTGCGCTAGCTCTGGGCCATGTCGACAAAGCGTGAGTAGTGCCCCTGGAAGGCGACGGTGATCGTAGCGGTAGGACCATTGCGGTGCTTGGCAACGATGAAGTCCGCCTCGCCCGCGCGCGGGGACTCGCGTTCGTAGAGCTCTTCGCGGTGCAGCAGCACGACCATGTCGGCGTCCTGCTCGATGCTGTTGTGGACCGCGAGCCCGTCGGCGATGAAGTTGTGGCTGCCGAGCACCGTAGCGTCAAAGACCTCCTGGACCCCGACGCTCTCGATGGACGCGACCGTGTCCCACAGCACGTCGTTGGTGGCCAGCATCTCGAGGTCGGCATCCTCGAGCAGCGTTGCGACCCGGCCGAGGCGCTCACGACTCGGCGCGTGCTCCCACAGGGTGCTGCCACAGAGCTGCGTCCCCGTCGCCGACGCGAAGGCACGATGACTCGCCTTGCGCGCCACCAACGTCTGGCGCACCTCCTCCCAGACCTCGACGGGAACCGTGTCGACATCGGTATTGCTCGGGATTGACCTGATCGCGGACAGCAAGCGATCGGCCGCTTCGCCTCGTGACCCGTGCACCCCGATCTCTCCCAGGAAGCGGCGCTGGTCGTCGCCTCCCGAGATGTCCAACGTGTAGCCCTGCGGGTAGGCCGCCTTCTTGCTGACCGGACGAACGCGCGAGGAGATGCCGAACCTCAGCAGGAGGCGCGCGAGGTCATCGACCAGACGTCGGCTGGTGGACCCGTAGGAGACCCGGCCCGAACGGCCCCCCTTCATGATCGTCACCGACCCGTCGGTCGCCCAGATGTGCCGCAGGAAGAGAGCGATCTGTCGCTTCGGCAGGTTGAAGACCTGCTCTGGCAGGAACTTCTCGTGGCTGCGCGCGCCGAGCAGTCCCAGCTCGTCGAGCCAGGTTGCGATGGGGTTCCGACGCGCCCTGGTCAGGTGGCAGGGCGCGGGAAGGCGCAGCGTCGTACAGCGAGCGGCGGCACAGTCGTCGCGGACGGCTTGTACGCCGAAGTGCTCTGCGGCCTCGGCCACGGCCGAGAGGTTGGCCTCGTCGAGGCTCGCGTAGCGGATCGGCTGGCGGCGCACGAAGGACCCGGCGCCGAGCAGGTGCGCCAGCAGGGTGACCTCGGCGTCTGCCCAGTCCGCTGCGCTGTCGAGCGGCGTCGGGACGTGTCGGGGCACCGCCAGTCGGGCTCCCGGCGAGAGCTCCTCGAGCGGTTTCCAACCGTCGTAGGTCAGGAAGGGGTGGTTCGCCGTCGCCTGAATCGTCTTGCCGGAGGTCGTCCTCAGCGTGAAGACCGCTTTGCGGCCACTCGAGAAAACGTGGGTCATGGTTCGGGCGCGGTAGCGCAGGCTGTCGTCGAGCGACCAGACAGGAACGTCACGAGCGCCCGTGTCCATCAGCTCGCCGAGCGTGACCTCCGCTCCCGTGTCCGCGCGCATGATGCGGGTCGAAGCCGGCAGGCAACCAGACTCACGCAGGTCGGACATCTGTGGCTTCTTATCGGTGCGCTGCTCGGAGCCACGGTTGAGCTGCGAGATCGCGATGACCGGCACCTCGAGCTCCTTGGCCAGCAGCTTGATGGCCCGGGAGAACTCGGACACCTCCTGCTGCCTGCTCTCGACCCGCTTGCCGCTCGACATCAGCTGGAGGTAGTCGATGATGACGAGCT
Organism: Actinomycetota bacterium; assembly: GCA_030841025.1. Taxonomy (GTDB): domain Bacteria; phylum Actinomycetota; class Actinomycetes; order JACCUZ01; family JACCUZ01; genus BP-173. The sequence goes on along the minus strand of JAVEDJ010000152.1, from coordinate 6,497 downwards.
TGAGGTCGTGGCGCTGCTTGAGCCGCCGACACTTGGCCCGGATCTCCATCATCGACATGTTCGGCGAGTCGTCGATGAACAGCGGGGCGTTGGACACCTCGCCCATGCGGCGGGCCAGGCGGGTCCAGTCGTCGTCGGTCAGCTTGCCGGTGCGCATGTGGTGCAGCGCCACCCGCGCCTCGGCCGACAGCAGGCGCATGGTGATCTCGTTGCGGCTCATCTCGAGCGAGAACACACAGGTGGTCATGTTGGCCTTGATGGCGGCCGCTCGAGCGATGTCCAGGCCGAGGGTCGACTTGCCCACCGCCGGGCGGGCGGCGATGACGATCATCTGACCGGGGTGCAGGCCGTTGGTCAGCTCGTCGAAGTCCTGGAAGCCGGTCGGCACCCCGACCATCTCGCCGCCGCGGGAGCCGATGGCCTCGATCTCGTCGAGGGTGCCCTCCATGATCGCCGACAGCGGGAGGTAGTCCTCGGAGGTCCGCCGGTCGGTGACGTTGTAGACCTCGGCCTGGGCGGCGTCGACGATCTCGTCGGCGTCACCGTCTCCGGTGTAGCCCAGCTGCACGATCTTGGTGCCCGCCTCGATGAGGCGGCGCAGGATCGCGGTCTCGCGCACGATCCGCGCGTAGTAGCCGGCGTTGGCCGCGGTGGGCACCGACGAGATCAGCGTGTGCAGGTAGGGGGCGCCACCGACCCGCGCGAGCTCGCCGCGCTTCTGCAGCTCGGCGGACACCGTGACGGCGTCGGCGGGCTCCCCGCGGCCGTAGAGGTCGAGGATGGACTCGTAGACCAGCTCGTGAGCCGGTCGGTAGAAGTCGTGGCCACGCACCGCCTCGAGGACGTCGGCGATCGCGTCCTTGGACAGCAACATGCCGCCGAGCACCGACTGCTCCGCGGCGATGTCCTGCGGCGGGGTCCGGGCCAGCTCGGTCGGGCTCTGGTGGCTCGGGAACTCCGCCACGCTCACGGTCGTCCCACCCCCTTTTCCGACGTGCTGGCATCTGCCAGGCTCTGTCCCGCGGACTCGAACACATATTCGGACCCAGCACCGACATAAACCGACACTGCGCGAGATCTTCCGCCCGCGCCCGACACCGAGAGGGACAGTAGGGGGCGGCGACCAGCGGCTCAACCGGGGCTGTAGACGGAGTCGTGGACAGCCTGTGGGAAAGGCTGTGGACGCGTGGGCCCAGGCTGTGGACGCGCCTGTGGGGTGGCGGTCGCGGCGGCCGGGATCATGGCCGCGGGGTGCAGGATCGCGGTGCACCGGCTGTGGACAGAAGAAACTTTCGCCCGCTCCTAGGATTTCCCGGGTGCGCCCACCATTCGGACTGCGACCGAGCCGGCTGGTCCGGCTGGTCCGGCTGGTCCGGCTGCACCACCCGCACGACCGCGAGATCCTGCGGCTGGCGGCGCCGGCGTTCGCCGCCCTCGTGGCCGAGCCGCTCTTCCTGCTCGCCGACTCCGCCATCGTCGGCCACCTGGGGACCCCGCAGCTGGCCGGGCTGGGGGTGGCGGGCGCCATCCTGGCCACCGGGGTCTCGCTGTGCGTGTTCCTGGCCTACGGGACGACTGCCGCCGTCGCCCGCCGGCTGGGCGCCGGCGATCACCGGGCCGCGATGGCGCAAGGCATCGACGGCCTGTGGCTGGCGCTGTTGATCGGAGTGGCGGTCGCCGTCGTGCTGGCGGCCGCCGCCGATCCCCTGGTCGCCGCGCTCGGCGCCTCGCCCGCCGCCACGCCGTACGCCGTCACCTACCTGCGCGTCTCCGCGCTCGGCGTACCCGCGATGCTGGCCGTCCTCGCCGCCACCGGTGTGCTGCGCGGCCTGCAGGACACCCGCACCCCGCTCGTCGTCGCGACCGTCGGCGCGCTCGCCAACATCGGGCTCAACCTGCTGCTCGTCTACGGCGTCGGCCTCGGCATCGCGGGCTCCGCCCTGGGGACGGTGCTGGCCCAGGCGGGCATGGCCGTGGCGTTGGCCGCCGTCGTGGTGCGCGGAGCGAGGCGGTACGACGTCGCGGGCCGGCCGCGTCTCGCCGGCATCCGGGCGGCGGCGCTGGTCGGCGTACCCCTGCTCGTGCGCACCCTCACGCTGCGGATCGCGCTGCTGGTGACCACCTTCGTCGCCGCGTCGGCCGGCACCGTCGCGATCGCCGCCCACCAGGTCGCCTTCACGGTGTGGATGCTGCTCGCGTTGGCCTTGGACGCGGTGGCGATCGCCGGGCAGGCGATCGTGGGCCGCTTCCTCGGCGCCGGCGACGTCGCGGGCGCCCGGGCGGCCACGCGCCGGATGCTGGAGTGGGGCGCCGCGGCAGGCGTCGTGCTGGCCATCGCGCTGCTGCTGCTGCGGGTGGCGTTCGTGCCCCTGTTCTCGCCCGACCCTCGGGTGCAGGCGCTGCTGTCGTCGGTGCTCGTCGTGGCCGCCCTGGCGCAGCCGGTGTGCGGGGTGGTCTTCGCGCTCGACGGCGTCCTGATCGGCGCGGGCGACGGCCGCTACCTCGCCTGGGCCGGCGTGGGCACGCTGGGAGCGTTCCTGCCGCTTGCCGGTCTCGTGCTCGCCCTGGACGCCGGCCTGGTGGCGCTCTGGTGGGCGTTCAACGGCTACTTGCTCGCCCGGTTGGTCACGCTGCTGTGGCGCGAGCACGGCGACAGCTGGCTGGTGACCGGTGCGACGCTGCCCGGCCGCAGGGGAGCCGGCCACGGATGACTCGGCACAGCCCGACACCTGAACGGACGTGCGGATGCGACGAGGCCCCGTCGCCCGGAGGGGCGGACGGGGCCTCGTGGCCGATGCGCGGTGTTGCGGTGGTTGCGGTCGTGCTGCTACTCGGCTACGACCTCGACCGGCACGGTGGCCGTGACATCGGGGTGGATGCGGACCGACACCTGGTGCGAGCCGACGGTCTTGATCGGCGAACCGACCTCGACCCGGCGCTTGTCGACCTGCGGACCGCCGGCCTTCCCGATCGCCGCGACGATGTCGGAGACCGTGACCGAACCGAACAGACGGCCGGTGTCGCCCGCGCGCACGGGCAGCGTGACCTTCAGGTTCTCGAGCTGGCTCTTGACGTTCTTGGCGTCGCCGAGGTCGCGCACGTCACGGACCTCGCGGCCGCGACGGATCGAGTCGATCTGCTTCTCGCCGCCACGGGTCCAGCGGATCGCGACCCCGCGCGGGACGAGGAAGTTACGGCCGTAGCCGTCCTTGACCTCGACGACGTCACCGGGCGCACCGAGACCGGTGACCTCCTGGGTGAGGATGAGCTTCATGGTCGTCGCTCCCCTCAGCGCGCAGTGCTGGTGTAGGGCAGCAGCGCCATCTCACGGCTGTTCTTGACGGCCATGGCGACGTCGCGCTGGTGCTGCGTGCAGTTGCCGCTCACCCGGCGGGCGCGGATCTTGCCGCGGTCGGAGATGAACTTGCGCAGCAGGGCGGTGTCCTTGTAGTCGACATAGGAGATCTTCTCCTTGCAGAACACGCAGACTTTCTTCTTGACCTTGCGGGGTGGTGGCTTGGCCATCGTGGTGCTCCAGTCACTGGATGCCCGGCTCGGTGGCCGGGATGGTCAACGGATGTGTGGTCAGGTTCCGCCGGTCGGGGCGCAGGTGCGGCCCGCGGCGTCGTACGTCGTGCTGCCTAGAACGGAGGCTCGTCGGCGGTTCCGGGTGCGTTCCACCCGCCACCGCCACCGGCTCCTCCGCCGCCGCCGGTGTTGGCCGGTGCGGCCGCCGCCCACGGGTCGTGCTCGACGGCGCTACCGCCGCCACCGCCGCTGGCTCCGAAGCCGCCTCCGCCGCCGCCACGCTGGGTCTTGGTGACCTTGGCGCTGGCGTTGCGCAGGCTCGGACCGACCTCGTCGGCCTCGACCTCGTAGACGGTGCGCTTCTCGCCCTCTTTGGTCTCGTAGGACCGCTGCTTGAGCCGGCCCTGCACGATCACGCGCATTCCGCGCTGGAGGGACTCCGCGACGTTCTCGGCGGCCTGGCGCCAGACGTTCACCGTGAGGAAGAGGCTCTCGCCGTCCTTCCACTCGTTGGTCTGCCTGTCCATGAACCGGGGAGTCGAGGCGATGCGGAACTTCGCGACGGCCGCGCCGCTGGGCGTGAAGCGCAGCTCGGGGTCGTCGACGAGGTTGCCGACCAGGGTGATGACGGTGTCGCCTGCAGCCATGGGGTGCGGTCCTATCGCATGTCGGGACGGATGACCTTGGTGCGCAGCACAGCCTCGTTGAGGTTGAGCTGCCGGTCGAGCTCCTTGACGGTCGCCGGCTCGGCCTGCAGGTCGACGACGGCGTAGATGCCCTCGGTCTTCTTGGCGATCTCGAACGAGAGCCGCCGGCGGCCCCAGATGTCGATCTTCTCGACGCTGCCGCCGTCGGTCTTGACGACGGTCAGGAACTGGTCGAGGGACGGGGCGACGGTGCGCTCCTCGATGTCGGGATCGAGGATGACCATCAGTTCGTAGTGACGCATGCGGAGAACCCACCTCCTCTGGACTTGAGCGGCCACGGTCTCTCCGTGGCAGGAGGGCTACTGCGTCGTGCCCGGCGCCACGTCTGCGACCACGAGGGCCGTCGGGTGCCGAGCACTGCCGCACAGGCTATCTCGGCGCGGGCCGTGTCCGGAAATCGTTGTCCACAACCCGGCCGGACCCGCCTCGACCAGCGACCTTCGGCTGCGACACGCCGGGCGTTTCGTGGCCGAAGGTCGCTCGTCGTGGGGAGGGGCCGGTTGTCGGCGTACCGGCATAGGCTCGGGCCTGTGACCGCAGCACGCACCGGCCTCCGGATCGGGGCCCACGTCGACCAGGCCGACCCCGTCGCGGAGGCCGCCGCGCGGGGCGCCGACCTCGCGCAGTTCTTCCTCGGCGACCCACAGGGCTGGAAGGCCCCCACAGTGCAGTACGACGGCGGCGCGGCTGCCCTGCGCGCGGCTGCTTCGGCGGCCGGCCTCGACCTGTACGTGCACGCGCCGTACGTCCTGAACGTCGCGACCTCGAACAACCGCATCCGCATCCCGAGCCGCAAGCTGCTCGAGCAGCACGCCGCGGCCGCGGCCGAGGTCGGTGCCCGGGGCTTGATCGTGCACGGCGGCCATGTGCTCAAGGGCGACGACCCGGCAACGGGTGTGGACAACTGGTGCAAGACGTTCGAGCGGATGACGCCGCCGCTGCCGATCCTGATCGAGAACACCGCCGGCGGCGACTCCGCGATGGCCCGCCGCTTCGAGCGCATCGCACGGCTGTGGGAGGCCCTCGACTCCCGAGTCGACATGTCGATGATCGGCTTCTGCCTCGACACCTGCCACGCCCATGCCGGTGGGGAGGAGCTGGCCGGCATCGTCGACCGGGTCAAGGCCATCACCGGCCGGGTCGACCTGGTCCACGCCAACGACTCGCGTGACACGTTCGACTCGGGCGCCGACCGGCACGCCAACTTCGGGTCCGGCTCGATCGACCCGGACGCGATCGTCGCCGTCGTGCAGGCGGCGGGGGCGCCGGTCGTCTGCGAGACGCCCGGGGGAGCGGAGGGGCAGGGCAGCGACATCGCTTTCCTGCGTCAGCACCTGCCCGGCTGAGCACGCAATGAGCTGAGCGTCGCCGCCGGCGCCACTGTTGCGGCGGGTCAGTCGCTCAGCCGAGGGTGGCGGGCGCGGCCGTTTCGCGCAGCTCGGAGCCGTCGGCCAGCACGGCCGCCCGCCGCGCCGTGCCCGCCGTGCCACCCGCGCCCGCCTCGGCGCACGGGCGGACCCCGTCCCGCAGCACGCGCAGGCACTCCACGAAAGACGCCAGCGCCTCGGGCGTCAGCGGGCCGACCACCCACCGCTCGAGCAGCTCGATGTGTCCCGGCAGGGCGGCGCCGAGCCGTTCCCGCCCAGCGTCGCTGAGGACGGCGTACGTCGTGCGGCGATCCGTGGTGCACGCCTCCCGGCTCAGCGACCCGGCCTGCACCAGCCGGTCGACCACCCGGGTGATGCCGCTGCTAGTGAGGGAGGTCTGCGCGGCGAGGTCGGTCATGCGGAGCCGACCCTCGGGGGAGCGGGCGAGCCGCAGCAGCACCTCGAACTCCATGTCGCCCAGGCCGTGCTCGGCCAGCTGGGCGGCGGTCAGCGCGGTGAGGCCGGCCCACGTCTCCGCGAGCAGCCCCATGACGGTCAGCCGCTCGTCGTCCGCGGGGTGGCGCATGCGCCGATCGTACCCGACACGTACTTGACGTTTGAAATATTGCTGCGACAGAATCTGTTCAGGCAATCACTGCATCCTTCCCCGCAGCGCAGGGAAGGGGCGGACCGGACATAGACCTTCATATCGACCCACTGCTCGCAGGAAAGGCTCCTCCCATGACCGAGAACCCCACGACCACCCTCGGGCGCGTCGTCGACGGCGTACAGCTCCCGGCGCCCGGCACCTACACCCTCGACCCCACGCACACCCGGGTCGGCTTCGTCGCCCGGCACCTCATGGTCACCAAGGTGCGCGGCCACTTCGGCGGCG
>JAVEDJ010000135.1 GCA_030841025.1 Actinomycetota bacterium | reverse complement strand
TGTCGCGACATTCATGTCGACGGTCAGCCCGATCGCGGCGGTTGCGGTGCTCCCGCTGGCGATCGGGCATGGTGGCGTGTTCGGGATGAGCAGCACCGGGTGGACCTACATGCTGCTCCTGACGTTCGTCACCGGCGTGGCTGCCCACGGGTTGATGGTCTTCGCGCAGAGGACCATCCAGATCGGCACCATCGGGATCTCCCAGGTGGTCCAGCCGGCCCTGGCGGTCGTGTGGTCGTTCCTGTTGCTGGACGAGCGGCTGCGGGATCGGCAGGTTCTCGGTATCGCCATCGTCATCAGCGGGTTGCTGGCGTTCCTGGTGTTGAACCGGCGAGGCGGTGGAAGCCGCCGGACCAGGCAGGAACCCGGGAAGGGACGCCACCCGCGGGTCAGGCTTCCGGAGCAGCGGCGTGATCTGACGGTCCCCGAGAGCAGCCGGTAGGCGCTCAGCCGGCGGGGGCTGCTCCGGCGACGGGCTCGACCGCGTGAGCGTCGGTGCGGTCCCGGTCGGTGATGAAGTGGGAGGCGGCCGCCATGCGGCGGTCGGCCGCGTCGCCGAGGCCCTCGGCCGTGGTGACGTCTCCGGCTGCGGCGGCGATGCGGGCGAGCGCGTCGAGAGCGAAGACCTCCACGGGCGCGTCGGCCCTGTGCCGGGCACCATCGAGGATCGCCGCGAGGCGTTCCTCGGCGCCGGGGATTCGGTCGGCGGCGTCCATGGCCGCCAGCAGGCATTCGCCGAGCGCAGCCTGTTCGCCGCCGCCGCCTTGGCGATGCCAGGCGGTCGCCGCCTCAAGTGACGTCCGGGCACGCTCGACCTGGCCGAGGGCCCGCAGGACACGACCGAGGTGCACGCGGGCCAGCGCCGCCAGCCGCACGTCACCAGTGGCCTCGGCCTTCGCTACCGCAAGCTCGAGGGTGGCAGCACCGGTGTTGTAGTCGCCTGCCTGGCACTGCGCGCGGCCCAGGCTCGAGAGCTGGTAGGCCTCCGTCTGCAAAAACCCGAGACGTCCAGAGGTCTTCGCCGCGCGAGCAATGTGGCCGACGGCCTCGTCGAACCGATGCTGGAAGCGAGCCAGCTCGCCGAGCATCGCGTCGCCGCGCACGTGCAGCCATGGATCATCGACCGTTCGCAGCCAGTGCTCCACCGCAGCGGCCGCCTCGACGCTGCGCCGCTGGTCCCCGGCGGAGATCGCGGCCCTGGCCGCGAACAGCTCGTTCGCGGCCTGGTCCCAGGGCCGGTCCAGCGCGTCGTAGAGCGCACGGCTTCGGTCGGTCAGCTCCATCGCCTCGCGGAACTCGCCGTGATGGGACACGACGTAGGCCAGGTAGTAGCAGCAGCGCGCCTGCAGGTCGACGTCCCCGATCGTGTCGGCCAGCTCGCTGGACTTGTTGATGTGGTGGCTGGCAAGGTCGAGGCGACCTGACGATGCTTCTATCCCTGCCGCCAGCAGCATTGCACTGGCCCGGTCCTGGGCCCGGGCCGCTTCACCGGCCGCGTCGAGGGCAGTCAGGATCCGTTGTGCGCCGCGACTGTCGCCCAGGACGACCCAGGCCCAGCCGAAACCGTTGACGATGCGCAGCCCGAGCAGCGGGTCGTGCGCGACGCTCCAGGACAGTGCGGCGTCGATGTTCGGGCGCTCCGCCCGCGCGAAAGCGAGATGCTCGGCCTGGCTGCTGCTGTGCACGCCTTGTGTGGAGGACCCGGCTGCGGCGGCGAACCACGCCGCGTGCGCGGCGAGGGCGGACTCCGACATCCCAGCGTCGGCCATCGCTTCGAGCGCATACGCCCGGATGCTGTCCAGCAGCCGGTATCGGACGGAGGTTGTCACGGACATCGGCGTTTCCTCGTCGACGATCACCAGTGAGCGGCTGGTGAGTCGGCTGACCACGTCGATCGCCGCGGCGGCCGGCACGCCGAGCGCCTCGAGGACGGACTCCACCGCTGATAGGGGTGCGCCGCCGGAGAAGGTAGCGAGCGCCCACAGGCCCCGCTGGTCGTCGGGGAACAGCAGCTCGTAGCTCCACCCGATCGTCGACCTGAGCGACCGGCGCCGTTCCGGTCGGCGGCTGGTCGGGTCGTGCAGCACGCTGAACCGGTCCTCAAGCCGCCGGGTGATCTGCTCGATCGACAGCGTCTTGGTTCGTGCCGCGGCCAGTTCGATCGCAAGAGGCAGACCGTCAAGCGAGCGGCAAAGTTCGGACACCGCGTCGACCGCAGCGCCGGACCGGTGATTCAGCCGTTGCGCGGCGGCTCGACGGCTGAACAGCTCGACCGCGTCGGGCAGCGCGAGGGGCGCGAGCTCAAACAGGGCCTCACCCTCGAGGCCCAGGGGGACCTGGCTGGTGCACAAGATGCGCAGCCCGGGGGCCGCGTCGAGCAGACGCACGGCGAGGGTCGCGGCAGCGTCGAGGACGTGTTCGCAGTTGTCGAGGATCACTACCGAGGCAGAGCTCTTGAGTCGCTCGAACAGCGCCTCTTCGCCGGGCACGTTCATCGCAGCGATCAGCAAGTCGATGACCTCGGTCGCGGTCGCCGCGGTCTCCAGTCTGGCCAGCCAGACCCCACCCGGAGCCATGGCGCCCGGCAGGGTCAGTCGGCGGCCGACCGCCAGCGCGACTGCCGTCTTCCCGATACCTCCCGGCCCCACGATCTCGACGAGTCGCTCGCCAGCGAGCAGATCGGTCAAGCCGGCCAGCTCTGTGTCGCGCCCGACCAGCGCGGCAGACAGCGACGGCAAGTTGCCGACCGGCGGGTCCGGTACGGATGTTCCTGACGGGCGTACGGAAACGCCGAGCATCGGGTCCTGAACCAGGACCTGCTGCTCGAGCCGCTGCAGCTGCGGCCCCGGGTCCAGACCGAGCTCGTCGGACAGCTGGCTCCGGACCCGCTGGTAGGTCGCCAGCGCATCGGCCTGGCGGCCCGCCCGGTACAGCGCGGTGACCAGCAGCTCCCACATGCGCTCCCGCAGAGGGTGGAGCACGACCAGCCCTTCCAGCTCAGCGATGACCTCGCGACCCGCCCCGAGCTGTACCCGGGCCGCTACCTGGTCCTCGACCAGACCAAGGCGGACCTCCTCCAGACGGGCCCGGTGCGGGACCAGCCAGTCCCCGTTGCCCGCGTCCGGGAGGACGACGTCCCCGCGGAACATGCCCAGCGCCCCGCTGGTGGCAGCGACTGTCCCCGCAAGGTCACCGACGACCAGTCGCGTCGCCGCCTGGTCGGCGAGCTGCGTGACCGTGAGTGCGTCGACGGCGCTCGGGTCGACCTCGAGCGCATAGCCGGCACTGCCTACCGTGACCAGCGCCGAGTCCCCGAGCGCGCGGCGCAGCCTCGAGATCTTGGACTGCATGGTGTTGCGTTGGGTGGGAATTGCGTCGGCTCCCCACAGGTCCTCGATCAGCCGGTCGACCCGGACGGGAACGCCCGCGTCGAGGGCAAGGCGAATGAGCAGCTCGGTGGTCTTGCCGGCTGGCACCGAGAGCGGTTCCCCGTTACTGCGGAGCTCGAGACGCCCGAGCACCGAGAGGGTGAGCACGGTCTCAGGTTAGGCCTCGGATGCCACGTGGTGAGTGGGGTGCGGCCGGCGTCCCAGATGGCCCCGCTCTCGGCGAGCCCCTTGCCGACTAGGTGTACTCGGCCGTCAGGTTGGTGACAGGCGGCTGGTCGGCGGGAGACGCCGAGGGCGCTGTGTCGTCGTCGTACGCGAGCTGGGTGCGCGCGGTCGTACGCGCTGCTGCAGGTCGTGTGGTGGGCTGACGCCGCCTCGAACAGGGCCGGTGCTTCGTCCTGGCCCGCGAGCAGCGCCCGTCCGTGGTCGGCGCCCACGACCGGCAGACCGACGCTCGCCCACGCCGGACATGGCGGCCTCGTGTCAGTCCGCGGGAAGG
>JAVEDJ010000108.1 GCA_030841025.1 Actinomycetota bacterium | reverse complement strand
ACGGCGCTCGCCTACGTCTTGTTCGTCGCGGGACAGCGTCATGTGCCCGCACCCGTCGCCCAGACGCTCGGCCTGGCCGAGCCGGTTGTCGCCACCCTGCTCGGCGTCCTCGTGCTCAGTGAGCGGTTGGGTGTGGCGGGCGTGCTCGGGGCGTTGCTGGTCATGGCGGCGCTTGCCCTGTTGAGCAGGGCAGTTACGGTCACAGCATGAGTTTGCGCTCCTGGCGGCGACCGCCACCGTCCGTCACCGTCACGCCCGTCATCAAGCCGGGACCTGCTGACGGTGTCGAGGTGCCCTACGCGCTCCGGTTCGCGGCGGCCTGGTCATGGCGGGTGCTGCTCGTGGTGGCCCTCGTCTTCCTGTTCCTGCGCCTGTTCGCCACCTTCTCGGTGGTGCTCGTCCCGGTCATCATCGGGCTGCTGCTGTCGGCCGTCGCGTCGCCGATGGTCGATCGGCTGCAGCGCTGGGGCCTGCCGCGGTCCGTGGCGACACTGATCGTCGTCGTGACGGGGATCGTGCTGCTCGTCGCGCTGATCACGCTGGTCGCTCAGCAGTTCTCCTCGGGCTTCGGCGACCTGCGCGCCTCGTTCAGCGACAGCCTGGACAAGCTGCAGGGCTACCTGACGGACCTGGGGCTGAGCCAGCGGCAGCTCAACGACTTCTTCAGCCGCGTCCAGGACGCTGTCAGCGGCAGCAGCAACAGCAACCTCAGTGGCACGGTGCTCAAGGCGACGACGACCGTCGGTCACCTGCTGGCCGGGCTGTTCATCGTGCTCTTCTCGACCATCTTCTTCACCTACGACGGTCGCAACATCTGGAGCTGGTTCGTGCGGCTGTTCCCCGAGCCCGCGCGCCACCGCGTGCACGGCGGCGGCGAGAAGGCCTGGGCGGTCCTGACGTCCTACGTCCGCGCGACCGTCATCATCGCGTTCGTCGACGCGATCGGCATCTCGCTCGTGGCCTTGCTGCTGGGCCTCGATCTCGTCCTGCCCATCGGCGTCCTGGTCTTTCTCGGTGCCTTCATCCCCGTGGTCGGTGCGTCGATCAGCGGCATCGCCGCGGTCGCTGTCGCGCTGGTGTCGCAGGGACCTGTCGCCGCCCTGATCATGCTCGGTGGGGTCGTCGCGGTCCAACAGCTCGAGGGACACGTCCTGCAGCCGTTCCTGATGGGACGCTTGGTCCGCGTCCACCCGCTGGCCATCGTCGTCGTCATCGCGATCGGCAGCTTCGCGGCCGGCATCTTCGGAGCGCTCATCGCGGTGCCACTCACGGCGATCGTCAACACCGTGGCCCACCACCTCGCGGCCGACCGCCCTGGCCGGGCGGAGCAGGACGCGGGAGCCGCGGCCGACCCGGCAGTGACCTGATGAGCGAGAGCAGTACGACGGTGCACCGTGCGGGCTTCGTGTCGTTTGTCGGGCGTCCCAACGTGGGCAAGTCGACGCTGACGAACGCCTTGGTCGGCGAGAAGGTTGCCATCACGTCGAGCAAGCCGCAGACCACGCGCCGCGTCGTGCGCGGCATCGTGCACCGACCCGACTCGCAGCTCGTGCTGTTGGACACGCCCGGCCTGCACCGGCCCCGGACGTTGTTGGGGGAGCGGCTCAACGCCGAGGTCCGCGCGGCCTGGTCGGAGGTCGACGTCATCGGGTTCTGTCTGCCCGCCGACGAGACCATCGGCGCCGGCGACCGCTTCATCGCCCGCGAGCTGGCAGAGGTGGCAAGGACGCCGAAGGTCGCGATCGTGACCAAGACCGACCGGGTCTCGCGCGACCAGGTGTTCGAACAGCTGGCGGCGGTCGCTGCTCTGGGCACCCAGACCGGCATCGACTGGGCAGAGGTCGTGCCGGTGTCGGCGGTGGCTGGCGAGCAGGTCGAGCTGCTCGGATCCCTGCTGGCCGCACTTCTTCCCGTGTCGCCGCCGCTCTATCCCGCCGGCGATCTCACCGACGAGCCCGAGCAGGTGATGGTCGCGGAGCTGATCCGAGAGGCCGCCCTGGAAGGAGTGCGCGACGAGCTGCCGCACTCCATCGCCGTGCTGGTCGAGGAGATGCGACCACGCGAGGACCGGCCCAGCGACCGGCCGTTGCTCGACGTGCACGCCTACCTCTACGTCGAGCGGGACAGCCAGAAAGCAATCGTCATCGGGCCGAAGGGTGCCCGGCTGCGCGACATCGGCACCACCGCGCGCAAGGGCATCGAGGCCCTGCTCGGTACACCCGTCTACCTGGACCTGCACGTCACGGTGGCGAAGGACTGGCAGCGTGACCCCAAGCAGCTACGCCGACTCGGCTTCTGACCGGCTACCGCCGGTCGTGACCCGCGGTCCCACCAGCCCCTCGGGAGCGTCCCACTATGCGGACGCCCGTGGGCACCGACGCGACGCGCTCGCCGCCGGCGTCGTACGCTCGTTGCATGCGGTACGACCTGCTCCTTGGCTGCCGCGGCGAGGCCCACTCCTAGGCCGGTCTCCTCGCCGCGGGAGTTCTGCCTGTTCCGGCCGCCTTACGAGCCGCTGAACGCCCGACCCGGACAGGTGACCCGCAATGACTTCTCCGCACCCCGCTCCCTACGAGATCCGCAACGCGCAGCAGCCCTCGCGGATGCCGACCTCGCGCTACCAACCTTTCGCCCCGGTCGCCCTCGACGACCGAACGTGGCCCTCGCGTGTCATGACCGAGGCACCGCGGTGGTGCGCGGTCGACCTGCGCGACGGCAACCAGGCCCTCATCGACCCGATGAGCCCGACCCGCAAGCGCCGCATGTTCGAGCTGCTGGTGCGCATGGGCTACAAGGAGATCGAGGTCGGGTTCCCGTCGGCGAGCCAGACGGACTTCGACTTCGTACGCCAGCTCATCGAGGAAGACCTCATCCCCGACGACGTCGTCATCCAGGTGCTGACGCAGGCGCGTGACGCCCTGATCGAGCGAACCTTCGAGTCGATCCGCGGCGCCAAGCAGGCGATCGTGCACCTCTACAACTCGACCTCCACGCTGCAGCGACGAGTCGTGTTCGGGCTCGACAAGGAGGGCATCACCGATATCGCGGTCCAGGGCGCAAAGCTGTGCCAGAAGCTCACCGAGACCGTGCCCGAGACCGAGGTCTACTTCGAGTACTCGCCTGAGTCCTACACCGGCACCGAGCTGGAGTTCGCCGTCCACGTCTGCAATGCCGTCAACGACGTGTGGCAGCCGACGCCGGACCGCAAGGTCATCATCAACCTGCCCGCCACGGTGGAGATGGCCACTCCCAACGTCTACGCGGACTCGATCGAGTGGATGCACCGCAACCTCGCGCGCCGCGACGGCATCGTGCTCTCGCTGCACCCGCACAACGACAGGGGTACGGCGGTGGCGGCGGCCGAGCTCGGCTTCCAAGCCGGCGCCGACCGCATCGAGGGCTGCCTGTTCGGCAACGGCGAGCGCACCGGCAACGTCTGCCTCGTCACGCTCGGCATGAACCTCTTCTCCCAAGGCATCGACCCGCAGATCGACTTCAGCGACATCGACGAGATCCGCCGCACGGTCGAGTACTGCAACCAGCTGCCGGTTCACGAGCGCCACCCCTACGGCGGCGACCTCGTCTACACCGCCTTCTCCGGGTCGCACCAGGACGCCATCAAGAAGGGGCTCGACGCGATGGACCGTGACGCCGCCGCCGCCGGCGTCGACGTGCGGGACTACCGCTGGGCGGTGCCCTACCTGCCGATCGACCCGAAGGACGTCGGGCGCACCTACGAGGCCGTGATCCGGGTCAACTCGCAGTCCGGCAAGGGCGGCGTGGCCTACGTGATGCGCACCGAGCACCAGCTCGACCTGCCGCGCCGGCTGCAGATCGAGTTCTCCCAGGTCATCCAGGCGCGCACCGATGCCGATGGCGGGGAGGTCTCGCCGGCCCAGATGTGGGAGGCGTTCGACGCCGAGTACCTCGCCCGACGTGCGCCCGTCGCGCTGAACTCGCACCACACGTCCTCGGCCCAGGACGCCGACGACGAGCTCTCGGTCAACGTCTACCTCGATGGCGAGAAGCGGGCGCTGACCGGTCGCGGCAACGGACCCATCGCCGCGTTCGTCGACGCGCTCTCGACGGTCGGCTACGAGGTCCGCGTGCTCGACTACGCCGAGCACGCACTTTCCTCCGGCGGCGACGCCCGGGCGGCGGCGTACGTCGAGTGCGCGATCGGCGACCGCATCCTGTGGGGCGTGGGCGTCGACGCCAACATCGTGACGGCATCGCTCAAGGCGGTGGTGTCGGCCCTCAACCGGGCCCAGCCGGTCTCGGGCGGGTGACGCGCGGGCTCAGCCGCGCGCGATCAGCTTCGACGTCTTGGTCTCGTCCTTCGAGGACAGGCCCATCGTCGCGATGCCCTGGAAGCGCACCTTGTCGGGTGCCTTCTTCAGGCACGAGCGAGGGATCGTGACCGCCGTGGTGTCCTTGGCGGTCTGTCGTGCGACCTTCAGGCCCGCGCAGGCCACCCGCTTGGTGGCGGCGTTCTTGCTGGAGTAGTAGCGCAGCTCGCGCAGGCCATTGCTGTTGAACACCTGGTAGCTCTTGCCGGTGCCCCATCGCAGGTAGAAGCTCTCGTTCTGCGCCAGCGAGATGTCGGCGTAGGTCATCGACATCTTGATCTGCGACCTCGCGTTGGAATAGGTGACCTTGACGATGTCCGGGTCACCGTCACCGCGCGGGTCGGTGATCGTGCCGGCTGCGGCGTGCGCGGCCGGACCGGACAACAGCATGAACGTCACGGCGACAACCAGCGCACAGCTCGAGCGGAGAACCGCCATCTGTCACTCCCAAAGGTGAGCCGGGAGATCCATCGCCCCCCGTAGGGGGCAACCTAGATCATCAGCCAGGGGCTGCGAGGCCAGGTCACGGATTTCGCGCCACGACATCACCCTTCGTAGCGGGACTCAACACCGACGGCTCGCTGGATGACGGGTCAGCCGTCCCAGCCGGCCGCGGCGTCCAGGCGCATCGTCAGCAGGGTCTGCAGGGGGATCGACTCCCCGTCACGTCCGCCGGCGCCGATGACGAGCGGCGCGGGTGACGGGTGCAGGACGACACCGGTGAACCGCGCGGCGAGGCTGCCGGGCGCGGACAGGACGTAGAAGCAGGCGTCCGTGCCGACGGCGACGGACCCGTTGCGCTTGAGGTGCCAGCCCTCGACCTGCGTCCGGTAGGTCGCGCTGCCGCTGTAGGAGCGAGCGCGCAGCCTGGTGGCCGGTATACCCCGCTCCCGGGCAGCGGTGACGAAGTCGTGCAACAGGGCGGCGGCTGCCGCGCTCTCCGCGCTCTTGCGCCGCTCGATCGCAGCGAGGTGCTCGTCCGCGGCCGCGCGGCGCTGCTCGCGCCACACCGCTGCCTCGTCGTCGCTCACCAGCCTCGCTCCCAGCTCATGGGCGTCCCCCTTTCACTCTGCGAGATGCGTCAGCTGTTGCATCGTCTGGTTGATGTCGTCGCCGCCTTCCTCGACCGGCTCCATGTAGAGCCGTGCCCACTCGATGCGTCCGGTGTCATCGGGGCCGAGCACCACGACGCCGCGCATGTGCAGGGCCGAGCCGTCGCCCCGGCTCCCGCGCCAGACCCACTCCGACCAAACCGTCCGGTCCGCCGTGCCCTCGGACACGACCTCTGCAGAGAAGTCCGGCATCCCCGCGAACATGGCCGTCCAGTTGGTCACCACCTGGTCCCGTCCGCCGAAGCCTCGGTTGGGATGAGCCGGCTGCTCGCTGCGGTAGTCCGGGGAGAACACCTCGGCCATCCGTGCGACATCGTGCCGGTTGATCGCGTCCCGCAGCCGGGCAACTGTCTCGTGCATCGTCGTGTCCCTTCCCTCCGGCGACATGACCAGCCAGGCACGTCGATCTTGGGTCGTCAAGAAGCCCTTGACGGCGCACCTCATGCCAGCAGCTCGCGGCTGATCGTGGTCCTCGCGACGAGACGGCCTCGTGACCACACCGACCGCGGCGGGTCCTGCAGGCGCAGCACCTCTGGCCAGGTACCGGCGGCGTACAGCTGCAGGTCGGCGCGCGCGCCCGTGGTGACCCCGTAGTCGCCGAGCCGCCAGGCCGCGGCAGGCGCGGTGGTGACGGCAGCCAGGGCGGCGAGCTGCTCGTCAGCCGTCGCCAGGTGCGCGGCGTGTGCGGAGATCAGGGCTACCTCGAGCATGTCGCCGCGGCCGAACGGATAGAAGCCGTCCTGGACACAGTCCTGACCGAACGCGACGTTCACGCCGGCCGCCATCAGCTCGCGCACCCGCGTCGTACCTCTGCGGACGAGGCCGCGGTCAGCACGTCCCTGGATCACCAGGTTGGTCACGGGGTTGGACACCACCGTGATGCCCGCCCGTGCGCAGCCGGCGATGACGTGGTCGGCGTAGTCGTCGTCCGCGGCCGCCAGGGAGCAGACGTGACCGACGACGACCCGACCCTGCCAGCCGCAGCGCTCCGTCTCGTCCACGACCATCGCGAGGGTGCGCACCGAGCCGTCATCGGTCTCGTCCACGTGCATGTCGACATCCGCGTCGAAGCGCCGCGCCAGCTCGAAGCAGAAGCGCACGTGGTCGCGCTGCGCGTCCTCGGTCAGCTCCCAGTGCGGCATCCCGCCGACCACGTCGGCACCCGCCTGCATCGCCGCGACCATCAGGTCGGCGGCACCGGGATGGCGGACGATGCCCTCCTGAGGGAAGGCGATCGTCTGCACCTCCGCGACGCCGGCGCAGTCCCGTGCGGCCGCGAGGACCCCTTCGAGCGGAACGAGCCCGCCCACGGTGTCCACGTCGACGTGCGAGCGCAGGCGTGTGGTGCCCGTCAGCACCGAGGCCTCGATGACGGCCCGCGCGCGCCGTCGTACCTCGGCGGTCGTGTAGGCGCGCTTGGCCGCGTGGATCGACTCGATCGCGCCCCGCAGCGTCCCGTCGTTCTCGGCGAGGTGGTCGCGGATCAGCACCTTGTCGAGGTGGATGTGGGTGTCGATGTACGCCGGCAGCAGCAGGCCGCCGTCCGCGTCGATCCGGTCCGGGGCCGACGCGCCCGCGCCCGGCCCGATCGCCGACACGGTCTCGCCCTCGATGAGGACGTCGACCCGCGAGCCGTCCAGCAGCGACGCGTCGACGATGGCCTGCACCCGGCAGACGATGGCAGACAGTTGCCGGGGTGACCAGCCGGCTGGTGCTGGCGGCGTGGTGGGGGTGCTGGGTTGACCCGATCGACCACAATGGTGCGGTGGGCCTCTACCGAGACGAAGGTGTTGTTCTTCGCACCCAGAAGCTCGGCGAGGCCGATCGCATCATCACGCTGCTGACCCGGGCCAACGGTCGCGTGCGTGCGGTCGGGAAAGGGGTGCGGCGGACCCGTTCCAAGTTCGGTTCGAGGCTCGAGCCGTTCACCCACGTCGATCTGCAGATCTACGAGGGCCGCTCGCTCGACGTGGTGCAGCAGGCCGAGACGATCGCGTCGTACGGCGACCGCATCGTCGACGACTACACGCGGTACACGTCCGGCACCGCGATGCTCGAGACCGCCGAACGGATGACTGCCGAGGAGAAAGAGCCCGCGACCCAGCACTTCCTGCTGCTGGTGGGCGGCCTACGAACGCTCGCGGACGGTGCGCACACGCCGAGCCTGGTGCTCGACGCCTTCCTCTTGCGCTCTTTGGCAGTGGCCGGTTACGCGGCCTCGTTCGAGGACTGCGCGCGGTGCACGCGGCCCGGTCCCCACCCGTTCTTCAACGTGGCCGCCGGCGGGGCCGTGTGTCCGTCTTGCCGGCCACCGGGGTCGGTGTCGCCCGCCCGCGAGACCGTCCAGCTGCTCGCAGCCCTGCTGACGGGCGACTGGCCGACGGCGGACCAGACCGAGTCGCGTCACCGCCGGGAGGGCAGCGGCCTGGTCGCGGCCTATCTCCAGTGGCACCTCGAGCGCGGCCTGCGGTCGATGCCGCTGGTCGAGCGCAGCTGAGTGCCGCCGATGACCGGCCGCTAGGGTCGCGGCGTGGCACGACGTACGCCGGTGCAGGCACCTGTCCCGCACCCCTCCGGGGCCCGGCCGCCTCAGGTGCCGGCGGACCTGGTGCCTCGCCATGTGGCGATCGTGATGGATGGCAACGGGCGATGGGCCAAGGATCGAGGGCTGCCGCGCACGAAGGGCCACGAAGCCGGCGAGGCCGCGCTGCTCGACGTCATCCACGGCGCGATCGAGATGGGCATCGGCACGCTGTCGGCCTACGCGTTCTCCACCGAGAACTGGAAGCGGTCACCCGACGAGGTGCGTTTCCTGATGGGCTTCAACCGCGACGTCATCCGTCGCCGTCGTGACGAGCTGGACGCGATGGGGGTGCGAGTGCGCTGGGCGGGGAGGCACCGGCGGCTGTGGCGAAGCGTCATCGACGAGCTCGAGGAGGCGCAGCGGCGTACGCAGGACAACAGGACACTGACCCTGCAGTTCTGCGTCAACTACGGCGGCCGCGCCGAGATCGCCGATGCCGCGGCAGCCATCGCCCGCGACGTGGCCAGCGGGCGGCTGGACCCGAGCAAGGTCGACGAGAAGACCATCGCCCGGCGGCTGTACGAGCCCGGCCTGCCCGACGTCGACCTGTTCGTCCGGTCGTCGGGGGAGCAGCGCACATCGAACTTCATGCTCTGGCAGGCGGCCTACGCCGAGATGGTCTTCCTCGACACGCTGTGGCCGGACTTCGACCGGCGCGATCTGTGGCGGGCGGTGGAGATCTACGCCCGTCGCGACCGCAGGTACGGCGGCGCGCTACCCAACCTCGCTACATGAGCCGGCCGGCGCAGCGGGGGAGTCAGTCGTGTCAGGAGCAGCGGGCCCGTGCCCAGCGCAGGTACTTCACAGGAGCGTCGGTGATCGTCCCGCTCACCCGGTCCGCGGCCAGCCGGGACCAGTCCCGCTGCCGCTGCACCACCCAGGGGAAGACCTCCACACCAGCCGAGCGCCACTGCCGGGCCCGGGCGGCGTTCACGCTCCGGTACGGCGGAAGGTAGGCGTTGCCGTTCTCGAGGACCGACGCGGACGGGCGGAAGCCGGTGTCGACGAGCGCGGTGCGCAGGTGCGGTGCGGCGGTCCGGACGTCAGCCAGCGCAGCGGCGTCGAAGCTCGTGACGACGACTCGTCTCGCCACGTCCAGTCCGCCGAACGCGGCCAGCAGGTTCTGCAGCTGTAGCGGGCTCGGGCGGACCTTGAGCTCGACGAAGTAGCGCGCGCGGTAGCGCTTGCCGTCCTGGAGCACCTCGCGCAGCACCGGCACGCGGGTGCCGCGGTAGGCCTTCCCGAACCAGGAGCCGGCGTCCAGCCGGCGTAGCGCGGCCACGTCGAGTCCCGCTACCGCGCCGGTACCGTTGGTGGTGCGGGTCACCGTGTGGTCGTGGATCACCACCGGGACGTTGTCCGAGCTGAAGTGGACGTCCATCTCCAGGTTGCGCACACCGCCTGCCAGCGCCTTGCGGAAGGCCGGCCGGGTGTTCTCCGGAGCACTCGCGGATGCGCCGCGGTGGGCCACGGGTGGCGGAACGCAGGAGGTGCGGGCCTGCGCGGGAGCCGCACTGACCACGGGGAGGGCGCCGGCCAGGACGACTGCGAGCACACCGGCCGCGGCGGCGGGGGCGCGGGAGCGCAGAGCTGGCACGTAACCAACCTGTCGTCGTTGCACGGTGACACTGATGTCCGGTCCACGAGGACGCTACACATCGTCTGCCCGGTGGCGGTGCGCAACATGCGGCCGACGGCGGCCGTTGTGCCGGTGACGGCTGGCCTACGCTCGCCGGGTGCTGGTCATGAGCAGGTACCGCGTGCCGGAGGCCGATGTCGTGGAGTTCCGTGGTCGGGCAGGTGAGGCACTGGATGCCTTGGCGGGCCAGACCGGTTTCGTCCGGGGACATGTGGGACGCAACGTCGACGATCCTCTGCTGTGGACGCTCAGCACGGAATGGATCAACGTGGGCGCCTACCGGCGGGCTCTGTCGTCGTACGACGTGAAGACCCGCGCGGTGCCCGTGATGATGTACGCCTTGGACGAACCCAGTGCCTACGAGGTGCTGGCCCGGTTGCCCACCGACTAGAGTCGACCCTTCACCGCCGACACCCAGCCGGATGGAGCCACCGTGGCCAAGGGCAAGAACGAGTCCGCCCGCAACGACGCGATCGTCAGTCTCAGCAAGCGCCGAGGGTTCGTCTACCCGAGCAGCGAGATCTACGGCGGCAGCCGCTCCGCGTGGGACTACGGTCCGCTGGGCGTCGAGCTGAAAGAGAACGTCCGCCGCCAGTGGTGGCGCTCCATGGTGCAGAGCCGCGACGACATCGTCGGGCTCGACTCTGCCGTGATCCTCGCGCGCGACGTGTGGGTCGCGTCCGGCCACGTCGACACCTTCACCGACCCGCTGTCGGAGTGCCAGTCCTGCCACCGACGGTTCCGGGCCGACCATCTCGAAGAGGCCTACGAGGCCAAGCACGGCCGCCCGCCGGCCAACGGGCTCACCGACGTCAACTGCCCGAACTGCGGCACCAAGGGTGCCTTTACCGAGCCCCGGCAGTTCAGCGGCCTCCTCAAGACCTATCTCGGTCCCGTGGAGAGCGAGGAGGGGCTGCACTACCTGCGGCCCGAGACCGCCCAGGGCATCTTCATCAACTTCCTCAATGTCATGACATCGGCGCGCAAGAAGCCACCCTTCGGCATCGCCCAGACCGGCAAGTCGTTCCGCAACGAGATCACGCCCGGCAACTTCATCTTCCGGACCCGTGAGTTCGAGCAGATGGAGATGGAGTTCTTCGTCGAGCCGGGGAGCGACGAGGAGTGGCACGACTACTGGCTGCAGCAGCGTTTCAACTGGTACACCGGGCTCGGGCTACGCGAGGAGAACCTCCGCTTTTACGAGCACCCGAAGGAGAAGCTCTCCCACTACTCCAAGCGCACGGTCGACATCGAGTACCGCTTCCGCTTCGGCGGCAAGGAGTTCGACGAGCTGGAGGGCATCGCCAACCGCACCGACTTCGACCTGACGTCGCACGCCAAGCACTCCGGCGCCGACCTCACCTACTTCGACCAGGAGAAGGGCGAGCGCTGGACGCCGTACGTCGTCGAGCCGGCTGCGGGCCTCACCCGCGCCACGCTCGCCTTCCTGCTCGACGCCTACACCGAGGACGAGGCGCCCAACGCCAAGGGCGTGATGGAGAAGCGCACGGTGCTGCGCCTCGACCGCCGGCTCGCGCCGGTCAAGGTGGCGGTGCTGCCGCTGTCGCGCAACGCCGACCTCACGCCGAAGGCGCGGGACCTCGCGGCCGCCCTGCGCCGCAGCTGGAACGTGGAGTTCGACGACGCCGGCGCGATCGGACGCCGCTACCGCCGGCAGGACGAGATCGGCACGCCGTACTGCGTCACGGTCGACTTCGACACACTGGCCGACCAGGCCGTCACCATCCGCGAGCGCGACTCGATGCAGCAGGAGCGGATCGGGCTGGACGCCGTGGAGGGTTGGCTGGGGCAGCGCCTGGTGGGCTGCTGAGCGGACCGGCCGGGCCGGTCCGACGGGAGAGGTCGGGCCGACACACCGGATGATTCGCCGCCCGAGACACCAAATCGCCCGGCCGCGGGTTACCGTGCGTAGAGGAGCACACACGGAAGGTGCGGTTGGGTGCGGCATCCCTGGTACCGCCTGCTCGTCGTCGTGCCGGTCGTCCTGGCGCTGCTGCTGCCGGCTGCCGTCGCCAGTGCCGAGGGGGAGAGCCCGATCGAGCTGCGGTGGCAGGCCCTCGGCGGCGAGGCCGGCGTGCTCGGCGCACCGGTGGCCGAGGAGTACGACGTGCCGGGCGGGCGGGCCCGGGACTTCGCCGGCGGCCGGGTCTATCTCGCGGCCGGCGCCGCCGAGGCGTGGGAGGTGCTGCCTCCGGTGCTGCAGCGGTACCTGGACACCGGTGGCCCGGCCGGGGCACTCGGGCTGCCGACCGCGGCCGCCGCAGGGCTCGGACCCCCCGCCCCACCCACGGCGCCCGTGACGGCACCAGCCCCCGGGACGCCGGAGCCGCTCGCGCAGGCGTTCACCGCAGGCCGCGTCTACTGGTCGGCGGCCACCGGCCCGCTCGTCCTGACCGGGCCGGTGCTGGCGCGGTACCTGCAGATCGGCGGGCCGGCGTCCTACCTCGGCCTGCCCACCAGCGAGGTCACCGCCGTGGCCGCCGGGTTCCGCGCCACGTTCGTCGGCGGGACGGTCGACCAGACGGCCGCCGGCGCGACGGTGGTCACCGGCCGATGGCTGCCGTCGGTGCTGCGGGTCTCCGCCGCCAGCCTGCCGTACACGTACCGCGCCGGCTGTCCGGTGCGGCCCGCGTCGCTGCGGCTGGTGCGGATGCCGTACTACGACTGGAACGACGTGCCGCGGCTCGGCGACCTCGTGGTCCGGGCCAGCGCCGTGGGCGCCATGCAGCGGGTGTTCCGCCGGGCGTTCGACGCGCGGTTCCCGATCCGCAAGATGCGCCCGGTCGACGTGTACCGGGGCAACGACGTCGTCTCGATGGCCGCGGACAACACCTCCGCCTTCAACTGCCGCAAGGTGACCGGCAACCCGTACCGGCTCTCCCAGCACTCCTACGGCAACGCCATCGACATCAACACCGTCGAGAACCCCTACGTCACCCGCAGCCGGGTCTACCCTTCCACCGGGCGCGCCTACCTCTCGCGGGCGAAGGTCCGCAAGGGGATGATCACCCGCTCCAGCCCGATCGCCCGGGCGATGGCGGCCGAGCGCTGGCTCTGGGGGGCGCGGTGGTCGCACCCGGACTACCAGCACTTCTCGGCCAACGGAGGCTGACGTGAGCACCCGGCTCGTCCCGGCGGTCGCGCTCTGCGCGGCGCTGCTGGCCGCTGCCGGCTGCGCGCAGGACCCGGGTCCGGGCGCGGTCGCGGGGGACGCGGG
>JAVEDJ010000343.1 GCA_030841025.1 Actinomycetota bacterium | reverse complement strand
CGGAGAGCACGCAGTGTGTCCAGGAGCACGTCGCCTCGGCGTGCCGCTGAGGCAGGGTCCGGCTCGGACAGCCAAGCCACTCTCAGGAAGCCGCCGCTCGCATCGACACTGGTCGTGGCGGGGCTCTTCCTCATCTATCTCGCGACAGCCAGCCATGATCAGCGACAGAGCATCGATCCGCTCTCAACGCTCGTTCCCGCGTGGGATCTCGCGAGGCACGG
The DNA here is from genome assembly GCA_030841025.1 of Actinomycetota bacterium. GTDB lineage: Bacteria > Actinomycetota > Actinomycetes > JACCUZ01 > JACCUZ01 > BP-173. The sequence goes on along the minus strand of JAVEDJ010000343.1, from coordinate 4,588 downwards.
CACGGTCTACAGCGACAGCTACGCGGGCTTCAGCCCTTGGTTTGTCGAGGTGCACGGCCACATCATCAGCAACCGCCTGCCTGGTGCCATCCTTGCGGCCACGCCGTTCTACTTCCTGCTGGGCAGGGGTGGCGAGCACGCACCCATCTATCCGGCTGCCGTGGCCAGCGCATTCCTTGCAACGCTCCTGGTGGTGGCGGTCTATAGGGTTTGCGCGCGCCTGACGACCCCGCGCGTGGGGCTGGGTGCCGCAGCAGTGTTTGCGCTCGCCACCCCCACTTGGCTCGTGTCCGCGGACGGGATCTGGACTCACGGTCCGGCTCAGCTTGGGCTCGCCCTGGGACTGCTCGGGTTCTCGCGCGGCAGGTTGGCATCCGGCGGTCTGGCTCAGGGCTTCGCGATACTGTGCCGCCCGCACCTGGCAGTCGTGCCGGCTTGCATGGGTCTAGCCGAAGGATGGCGACGGCGGTCGATCCGCCCCGTCCTGGTCGTCGGCCTCACGAGCGGGCTCGGGCTCGCAGCACTCTTCATCTACTACCGGCTCGTCTACGGCCAATGGACGCTCAGCGGCGGCTACGGCGCGCTCGGGGGCTACGACGAGGCGGGCTTCCCGGTCAGGGATCGGCTGGACGGGCTGCGCCGTGTGCTGCCTAACATCGCCGGCAGCCTGGTGTCCCCGGCCCGCGGGCTGCTTGTCTATTCGCCCTTCCTGCTCCTACTGCTGCCGGGGTTGCGGGCGGCCTGGCGTGCCGCGCCCAGCTGGGCGAGGTCCGCATCTGTCGGAGGGCTGGCCTACGCCCTCGTACAGCTCTGGAACAACGGTTTCGACGGTGGCGAGCACTTCTTCGGCTACCGGCTGCTGCTCGAGCCGCTCACGCTCGCGACACCATTGCTGGTGCTGGCATACGTCCGCTGGACGGCGCTGCGGCTGTGGCGCCTCGCTGCGTTCTGGACGCTGACGTTCCTGACCGTCGCGTGGCAGCTCGCCGCCAGCCTTTCGGTGCCGTACTTCACGGTGGTCTACCACCCCTGGCAGACGCTGCTCTACGCGGAGGTGGCACGGCAGCGGCCGTGGCTGCTCGGGTGCGCAGTTGTCCTCGCGCTCGTCGCCGCGGCCGTGGTGACCTGGCGCGCGAGCACCGGTCCGCGTGACGACGCAGATGCGTCCTCGCCGCACCGCCACGGGCAGCACCTGGTCCAGCCGACCAGCTAGCCGCGCAGCAGTTGTTGGAGCTGAGCGGCCAGGTCGTCCCAGCGCCAGCGTTTTTCCACCCAGCGCCGACCCTGCTCCCCCATCTGCCTGCCGAGCTCCCGGTCGAGCAAGAGGCCAGACACCCGTTCAGCGATGGCTTCCGGTGAGCGACCGTCGACGACGTACCCCGTGACACCCTCCTGGACGGCGTCCGGCGCGCCGCCTGAGTCACCAGCCACCACCGGCAGTCCGCAGGCCGAAGCCTCCAGGTAGACGATCCCCAGGCCCTCCACCTCGAAGCCGGCCTTGCGCGTGCGCGTCGGCATGCAGAAGACGTCCCCGGCGGCGAAGTACGGCGGCGTCTCCGCCCACGGCTTGGCGCCCGCGAACACCACGTCGTTGCGCAGTCCGAGCTCGTCCACCAGACGCTCGAGCGCACCCCGCTGAGGGCCGTCGCCCACGATCAGGATCGCCGCGTCGGGCACGCGCCGGTGGATGCTCGGCAGCGACCTGATGAGCATGTCCTGGCCCTTGCGTTCCACCAGCCGCGACACGCAGACGACGACGGGGCGAGTACCCAGGCCATGCCGCTCGCGCACCGCGGTGCCGTCGACTCCGGGGTGGAAGGCGCTGTCATCCACTCCCGGCGTCAGCTGCACCATGCGCGCGGCGGCCTCGGCTGACAAGGCCCGGGCAATGCGCTCGCGGGTGTAGCTGCCGAGGTAGGTCAGCACGTCGTTGCTGTCACCGATCCGACGCAGCAGCGCCTGTGTTCCTGGCGTTCTCGCCCACCACACCTCGTGGCCGTGGGTCGTGGCGACGGTGCGCCGCACGCCGGCGCGCGCCTTGAGCTGCTTGGCCATCAACCCCAGAGGTGTGGCGGCACCGAACCAGACGGACTCGCAGCCGAGGTCCCGGGCGATCTGGACGGAGCGGCGGGTGATCTGCGGGGTCGGCAGCATGAGCTTGGCCGGGTCGCGTACGACGGGGAAGGCGAGCGTCGCATCGAACGCCGCGTCACGGGGTTGCCGGGCTGTGTGCACGACGACCTGGTCCGGTGGCATGCGGCGGACCATGGCGAGCACGAACGACTCGATGCCGCCGACCCGCGGCGGGAAGTCGTTGGTGACGACGAGGGTGCGACCGGCCACGACGGGGCAGCCTACGGGGATGGACGCTTGCTGCGGCGCAGCGACTTCAGCGGTTGCGCAGGAACGTCTTCCACGTCTCGCTGCGCGTGACGGCCCGGTAGATGGCCCGATTGCCGGAACGGTCCGGGTGCAGGCCGTCGGCGAGGTAGTCGTTATCCGTCAGCCGCGGCCGAACGAGCGTGACGTTGTCCCTCGAGTTGGCGACGAGTGCGGTGGTACGACGGTACGCACCGACGACGCTGTGGTCGCCCCGAAGTGGTTGTCCCGGCACTGTGTAGTCGAGTGCGCCAGGCTCCTGCACCAGGATCACCGGGCAACGCGCGAGTCGCTGCAGGATCGCGTCCAACGAACGGCGAAAGCGCGCCAGCCCGTCGGTGCCGCGAAGCCGTACGTCGTTCAGGCCCACCTGCACGATCGCAAGGTCCCGCGCCCCGCACCGCGGCGCCGCATCGACCAACCGCCGCACCTGCCGCGATGTGAAGCCCTCGTGGTCGGCGTCGACCCGGGCGACGCCGGCGGTGTGCATGAGGCGGTCGACGTAGCCGATCTGCTGGCCGGACGAGAGACCGACCACCCACGAGTGGCCGACGGCGAAGATGCGGGGTTGCTGCCGAGCAGCCGCTGTAGTCGCACGGGCATGGGCAAGTACGCCGCCGGACAGGGCGATCATCGAGACAAGCGCGAGGAAGGCGAAGCCCTTGGTCCAGGTCACGCGTGGGCCCCCGCCGTCGAAGTGCTGGAGGCAAACGGTAGTCAGGCACAGCAATTCCGCGCAGGCAAATGGCAAGCTTGGTGGCGCCGCCCGTGGGGCGGCCGGGTCAGCCGCCGATCAGTTCTGCCTTCGCCTCGCGGACGGGTACGGCGATCGGCCCGACCGTCTTGCTCAGCTCCGGACCTGGCACCGCGAAGGGACCGTCGCCGTTGACGGTGTACCGCGCCCGCCAGTACGTCGTGACACTCACCTTCCGGGCGCCGGCGTCCGGGTAGGTGTGTGTCACCGACTGGTCGGGGTATCCGCCGCCCGGTTCGGTGAATGCCTTGGTGACGCCGGTGTCGAAGGTCCACTCCCACCGCGCCTCGGCGGTCACGACAATGCTGAAGCCCAGGACGTCGAACGCCTCGGTCGTGAGCGTCCTGGGCTCACCGGCCGCGAAGAGCGTTGGGAGGTTGACGATGCCGCCGGCCCGGGGTTGGAACGACGGGTTTGCGTCCGGGAGGTAGTTGACGACACGTTCCCGTACGGCGGCCCCGACGTCGGGCACCGTCGCTGGCCGCTGCCCCGGGCCGAGACAGGTGGTGCCCTGCAGGATCCAGGGACCATTGCCCCGGCGCATGTAGACCTGGTATCGGATTGCGGCGGGATCCGTGCAGCCGACCGTGGCCCCGACACAGAGGCCCGCATCGCCCGGAACTGCTCCGGCGCAGGCGGGACTCACGGCCCACTGGCAGTCCTTGCAGCCCTTGGCGTTGTTGATCGCCTTGCCGACGTCGCTGTCGCTGTCCGCGTCGGGGAACTGCACCCCGTCCGTCACCACCGCCCCGTGATCCTGATCTCCCTGACTCGTTGGCAAGCCCTCACAGACTGAGTCTCCGACAGGACAGGGATCGGCCCTGGCTGCGCGGGAAACCGATGGAATGCCAACGACGACAAGGACCGCGAGCACCATGACACTAAGGAAGCGATTCATCGACCCCCCAAATTGAAGACGTTCGCCAAGATCCAACGATCGCTTACCTTTAGCAGCGATAGGGCTACGTGGTCCTTGCGCGGCGGAACATGACTCACGACCTTCCCTGACATCTCAACCAAGTCGTAGGCCGAAACGTCATAAGACACTTCCGCGGCCGCCGACTTTGCGATGACGTCATGAACGTTGACGCTTATCACTGTGATCTGGGCTTCAGGCGCCCACTGGTCCTTCGCCGCCAACTTGTCGATGCTCCGGGCCGACCGGTAACACGGGCAACTTGGTTGCATGGTGGTCTTCAATCGACCTGTGCGCCCTGTCGAGATCGCGCGGGTGAGCTCGCCGTAGTAGGCGCGGAAGGCGGCCTCTACCTGGGCCTCGACCGGTGTCGGCGTCGGAGTGGATGCAGTGCTCGACTCAGTTGGTCTCGGGGTCGGAATCGTGCCCGGCTTCTCGGTATCATCCGAGCACCCAGACGCGCCCTGCGCGAGAACTTCGATCACCAACGACCGCAGCAGTACGGACCCCGTCCCCGTGCCCATGACGGCGCGAGCCTA
>JAVEDJ010000228.1 GCA_030841025.1 Actinomycetota bacterium | reverse complement strand
GAGGTCGTGCTGCCGGGCGGGCTGGGCGGCGGAGCGGCGCGCGGCGGCGCGGCGCGGAAGCCGGGCCGGCGTACGGGCACGAAGGCCGGTGCTGCTGCCAGCGGTGACTCGCTGACCAGCCCGATGCAGGGCACCATCGTCAAGGTGGTTGCCGAGGAGGGCCAGCAGGTGGCGGTCGGCGACCTGATCGTGGTGCTCGAGGCGATGAAGATGGAGCAGCCGCTGGGGGCCCACAAGGCCGGCACCGTCTCCGGACTGTCCGCGGCGGTGGGCGACGCCGTGACCAATGGCGCCGTGATCTGCGAGATCACCGACTGACGGCCCCTGCCGATTCGACCACGTGGGGTAGGCCAGAGGGGACGACAACAGGCGTAGGGACCTGTTGTCGTCCTATCCCGCCTACCTAACGTGGTCGAATCCGCAAAACGGGGCGGGGGGTGGGGGTCGCTGGGAACCCCGGGTGGACGGGCGTAGTTTCGTGGGCATGGACATCCTGGTCATCCTGCTGGTCATCGGCGCCGGCATCGCCTTCGTCACCCTGCGCTCCCGCAACCGGCAGGCGCAGGCCGAGGCGGCCGCGCTGGAGGACATCAGGTCGGTGACCGACGAGGACGTCACCCGGCTCGGCGAGGACGTGGCCCAGCTCGACGTCGACACCGCCGGCCGTGAGCTGGACGAGGGTGCCCGGCAGGACTACCGCCGCGCCCTGGACTCCTACGACGCCGCCAAGAGCGCGCTCAGCCGGGTCCGCAAGCCCGAGGACGTGCGCGAGGTGACCGGCATCCTCGAGGACGGCCGCTACGCAGTGGCCTCGCTCCGGGCCCGGCTGGCCGGTGAGCCACTCCCGGCGCGCCGCCCACCGTGCTTCTTCAACCCACAGCACGGCCCGTCGAGCGAGGACGTCGACTGGGCACCGGCCGGTGGCCAGCCGCGCCCGGTGCCGGTCTGCGCCGCGGACGCCGAGCGGGTCCGCGCGGGTGCCGAGCCCGACATGCGCAAGGTGCCCGTCGGCTCCGGCCGGCGGCCCTACTGGGAGGCGGGCAGGGGCTACGGGCCCTACGCCCAGGGCTACTTCTCACCGTTCGCGGGCTCCGGCCTGCTCCCGGGCGTGCTGCTGGGTGCGGTGATGTTCGGTGGCTTCGGCGGGTGGGACGGCGACGGCTCCGACGCCGGTGGCGACGGTGGTGGCGGCGACGGTGGTGGCGACGGCGGTGACGGTGGGGACGCCGGTGGCGACGGCGGTGGTGACTTCGCCGGCGGCGACTCCGGCGGCGGGTTCGACGGCGGTGGCTGGGGCGGTGGCGACTTCGGCGGCGGTGGCGACTTCGGCGGGGGCGATTTCTAGCCGCAGCTCAGCGGGTCAGCCGTGGCCGACCCTGGTGTGCAGCTGGCGTGCCGCCTCAGCGATCGAGCCGGTGATGGACGGGTACACCGTGAACGAGTGAGCCAGCTGGTCGACGGTCAGCCGTACGTCGACGGCCAGGGCCACGGGGAAGATGAGCTCGCTCGCTCGCGGTGCCACGACGACGCCACCGACCACCGTGCCCGACCCCGGCCGGGCGAAGAGCTTCACGAACCCGTCGTGCGTTCCCTGCATCTTGGCTCGCGGATTGGTGGCGAGCGGCAGCTTGATGACCAGCGCGTCGGTGGTGCCCTCGTCGACGTCCGTCTGGGTCCACCCGACCGTGGCGATCTCGGGGTCGGTGAAGACGTTCGAGGACACCGCCCGCAGGTTCAGCGGCGTCACGGCGTCACCGAGCGAGTGCCACATGGCGATGCGCCCCTGCATGGCGGCGACCGACGCGAGCATCAGCACGCCGGTGCAGTCCCCGGCCGCGTAGATCGACGGCACCGCGGTCCGTGAGACGCGGTCCACCTCGACGTAGCCGCCCTTGGCCAGCCGGACGCCGGCCTCCTCGAGGCCGATCCCCTCGGTGTTGGGCACGGAGCCGACGGCCATCAGGCAGTGGCTGCCCTCGATCGTGCGGCCGTCGTCCAGGCTCACGACGACTCCCGACGCCGTACGACGCACCCCCTGGGCGCGCGACTGCGACAGCACGGTCATCCCGCGCCGCTTGAAGACCCCTTCGAGGACGGTGGCCGCGTCGGCGTCCTCCCCCGGCAGCACCCGGTCGCGCGAGGAGACCAGGGTGACCTCGGAGCCGAGCGCGGTGTACGCCGAGGCGAACTCCGCGCCGGTGACTCCCGAGCCGACCACGATCAGGTGCTCAGGCAGCGCCTCGAGCGAGTAGATCTGCTCCCAGTTCAGGATGCGCTCGCCGTCGGGCACGGCCGTCGGCATCACCCGCGGGTGGGCACCGGTGGCCACGAGGACGTTGTCGACCTCGACGACCTCCTCACCGCCCTCGACCAGCGCGGCGACGATGCGCGACGGCCCGTCGAGCCGGCCGGCGCCCCGCACCACCCGCACGCCTTCGCGGCCCAGCCGCGCCGCGATGTCCTCGGACTGCGCTCGGGCCAGCGCGGTGACCCGGGCGTTGACCCGTGCGAGATCGACGGTGACCTGGCCCTCCGGCGAGTGACCGGAGCCGACGCGCACGCCCAGCTCGCCCGACTCGGCCGCGTCGGTCATGGCTTCGGCGGTCGCGATGAGCGTCTTGGACGGCACACAGTCGGTCAGCACGGCCGACCCGCCCAGGCCATCCCGGTCGACGACGGTGACCTCGGCTCCGAGCTGCGCTGCCACCAACGCAGCCTCGTAGCCACCGGGACCGCCGCCGAGGATGCCGATGCGCGTCACACGGGCCATTGTTCACCACCGTCGAGCCCGCCCCCTACCCTGCTCTGCATGGCGCTCTACGCGGCCTACGGCTCCAACATGGATCCGAGGCAGATGATCCTGCGGGCGCCCCACTCCCCCCAGCGCGGCAGCGGCTGGCTGCTGGGCTGGCGGTTGACGTTCGGCGGTGAGGACCGCGGTTGGGAAGGCCCGCTGGCCACCGTGGTCGAGGACCACACGCACCAGGTGTTCGTCGCGCTGTACGACGTCACCGACGCCGACGCCCTGCACATGGACCGGTGGGAGGCCGCCGACCTGGCGCTGTTCCGCAAGGTGCGGGTGCGCGTGGAGACGCTCGACGGGGGCGTCACGGCCTGGGCGTACGTGCTGGACGACTACGAGGGCGGCCTGCCCTCCGCCCGCTACCTCGGCATGATCGCCGACGCGGCCGAGGCGGCCGGCGCTCCGGACGACTACGTCCGCGAGCTGCGGGCCCGTCCCTGCATCTCGGTCGGCCCGGGTCCGACCTCCTGAGCCCGCCCTCGCCCGAACAGCCCATCTTTACCTCGAGTTCGCCCGGACGTCTCCAGTTGGTGACATCGGCCGCCGACACTTCGGTCATGTCCTTCGCTGCCGCCCATGCCGCCCGGCTCGCCGGTGAGGAGCGAGTGCTCGCGTTCCTGCGCACCCACGCCCCGACCGACCGGGTCAGCCTCAGCATCTCCACCAGCGCCCGCCGCGGCCTGCGTCCGGCGGCCGAGCTGCTGCGGATCCAGGCTGCCGACGCCGGCTGTCGGGTGGCACTGGCCGAGACCGGCCACATCGCCGCGCACTGGATCGACGCGATCGTGTGGGGCACCGCCGCCGACATCGAGCGCTTCCTGACGGCCGTGAGCCCCGCCCTCGTACGCACCGGCGGACGCCGGGCCCGGCACGAGGTGGGCGCTATCGTCGCCGCGTGAGCGACCGCCAGCCGACCCACAGTCCGACCACCCCGCAGCCGAGCTCGCCGCACGCGAGCGACGACGTGGATCCCTACGCCCTGGCCCGCGAGGCCGCGGACGCGATCCGGGCTCGCACCGGCACGGCGAGCCACGACATCGCGCTGGTGATGGGCTCCGGCTGGGTACCTGCCGCCGACATGCTCGGCGACACCGAGCACGAGCTGCCCGTCACCGACCTGCCCGGCTTCCATGCGGCCGCCGTGGCAGGGCATGCGGGCACGCTCCGGTCGGTCAGGGTCGGTGCCAAGCGCGCGCTGGTCTTTCTCGGCCGCACCCACCTGTACGAGGGCCGCGGCGTCGCGGCAGTGGTGCACGGGGTGCGTACGGCGGTGGCGGCGGGGGCGCGCACCGTCGTGCTCACCAACGGATGCGGCGGCCTGCAGCCGTCCTTCTCGGCCGGCCAGCCCGTGCTGATCAGCGACCACATCAACCTGACCGCCACCTCCCCCATCGTCGGGGCAAACTTCGTCGACCTCACCGACCTGTACTCACCCCGGTTGAGAGCGCTCTGCCGGGAGGTCGACCCGTCGCTGGTCGAGGGCGTCTACGTCCAGGTGCCCGGCCCGCACTACGAGACGCCCGCCGAGATCGGCATGGTGCGCACGATCGGTGGAGACCTCGTCGGCATGTCCACCACCCTCGAGGCCATCGCCGCCCGTGAGGCCGGGGCCGAGGTGCTGGGTCTCTCGCTGGTGACCAACCTCGCCGCCGGCATGACCGGCGAACCGCTCAACCACGAGGAGGTGCTCGCGGCCGGCAACGCCGCCGCCACGCAGATGGGCGGGCTGCTCGCCCAGGTCCTCGGGAAGATGTGATGAGCACCCATCACGAGCACCGCTCGAGCGCCGACACGCTGGCGGCCGACGAGGTCGTCACGGCCTGGCTGCTCGAGGACCCCGACCCCGACACACGTGCCGAGCTGCAGCAGCTGCTCGACTCCGGTGACGCCGCCGGCATCGCGGACCGGTTCGGCGCGCGCCTGGAGTTCGGCACCGCCGGCCTGCGGGGGGCCCTCGGCGCCGGACCCAACCGGATGAACCGGTCCGTCGTCATCAGGACAGCCGCCGGCCTCGCGGCCCACCTGAAAAGCCGCGGCGGGACCAGCGTGGTCATCGGCTACGACGCCCGGCACAAGTCCGACGTGTTCGCCCGCGACACCGCCGAGGTGGTGCGCGGCGCCGGGCTCGATGCGCGGGTGCTGCCGCGACCGCTGCCGACCCCGGTCCTCGCCTTCGCGGTCCGCCACCTGGGCGCCGACGCCGGCGTCATGGTGACCGCGTCGCACAACCCGCCGCAGGACAACGGCTACAAGGTCTACCTCGGTGACGGCTCCCAGATCGTCGCGCCGGCCGACGAGGAGATCTCCGCGCAGATAGCGACCGTGGGACCGCTCGCCGCCGTACCGCGTCGCGACGACTGGACCACCCTGGACGACGAGGTGCTCGATGCCTATCTGGCCCGCGTGACGAGCCTGGTCGCCGACGACTCGCCGCGCGACCTGCGCATCGCCTACACCCCGCTGCACGGGGTCGGACGCGACGTGGTGCTGGCCGCCTTCGACCGCGCGGGATTCGCGGCGCCCTATGTCGTCGCCGAACAGGGCGACCCCGACCCCGACTTCCGCACCGTGAGCTTCCCGAATCCCGAGGAACCCGGCGCGATCGATCTCGCGCTGCAGGCAGCCCGTGAGCACGACGCGGACATCGTGCTGGCCAACGACCCCGACGCCGACCGCGCGGCCGTCGCGGTGAACGACCCCTCGGCCGGCGGATGGCGGATGCTGCGCGGCGACGAGGTGGGTGCCCTGCTCGCCCAGCACCTGGTACGACGCGGCGTCGCCGACGGCGCACCGGTGACGGGGGTGTTCGCCACGTCGATCGTGTCTTCCTCACTGCTCGGCCGCATCGCGGCTGCGCACGGCCTGGGCTACGAGGAGACCCTGACCGGCTTCAAGTGGATCTCGCGGGTCGAGGGCCTGCGTTACGGCTACGAGGAGGCGCTGGGCTACTGCGTCGACCCGGCCGCGGTGCGCGACAAGGACGGCGTCTCGGCGGCGCTGCTGGTCGCCGAGCTCGCGGCGACGCTCAAGGCCGAGGGACGCACGCTGCTCGACCTGCTCGACGACCTGGCCCGGGAGCACGGCCTGCACGCGACCGACCAGCTGTCGGCGCGGTTCGACGACCTGTCGCAGATCGACGCGTCGACCGCCCGGCTCCGCGAGAACCCGCCCGCCTCCCTCGGCGGCCGGGCGGTCGTGTCCGCCGAGTACATGGCGCAGGGCGTCGGAGGCCTGCCTCCGACCTACGTGCTGCGCTACAGCCTCGAGTGAGGCGGCCGCGTCGTCGTACGCCCGTCGGGGACCGAGCCCAAGGTGAAGTGCTACCTGGAGGTGGTGGAGCCGGTCGCCGCTGGCGACGTGCAGGCGGCACGCCGGGCCGCCGCGGACTCGCTGGGCGCCATCAAGCGTGACCTCGCCGCCGCCGCGGGCCTGCCGGGCTGAGGGAGGTCAGCGGTCGGTGCGCAGCCGCGCGTAGCCGACCAGATCGTGCCAGCCGTTCTGCCGCCACTGGGCACCGCGCAGCACACCCTCGCGGGTGAACCCCGCGCGTTCCAATGCCTTCTGCTCGGCGATGTTCTCGACGTCGGTCGACGCCTCGATCCGGTGCAGGCCCGACGCGGCCAGCAGGTAGTCCGCGAGCATGCGCTGCGCGACGGCACCGTGACCCATGCCACGCCACTCCGGGCGCAGCGCGATCCCGATGTTCGGGCACCGCGACTCGAGGTTCGGGCCGTAGGACACGGTGTGCCAGCTGACGCTGCCGGCGACCTGCCCGTCGATCTCGACGACCAGGTATCCCTCGGGACTGCCGGCGGTCACACCCATCCGGGCCACGCGCTGCATGGCAGCCGGATCCTTGATCGGCCCGAAGTCGTTGAACTCGCCCTCGATCAACGGGTCGGCATCGGCATCGAGCAGGGGGATGTCCTGCTCTGTCAGCGCCCTCAGCCGGATCACCCTGGGCATCCTGCCGGAAGCTACGCGGCCGGGTCGATGCGGCAGCCGGCGCTAGACTCGCCGGATGACTACGACCGCATCCTTGCCGGTCGGGCAGCAGTTGGAGGTCGGCGACATCGTCGCCTCGGACGCGTCGTTGCGTCGGTTCCTGCACGGTCTGCCGGGCGTCGACCAGGTCGGCGCCGAGGCCAGGGTGGCGACGCTCTCGACCCGCTCGATCAAGACGACCGCCAAGGCCTGGGCCATCGATCTCGCGATCTCGATGATCGACCTCACGACCCTGGAGGGCCAGGACACACCGGGCAAGGTACGGGCGCTGTGCGCGAAGGCGCTGCGGCCCGACCCGGCCGACCAGAGCACACCGCGGGTCGCCGCGATCTGCGTCTACCCCGACATGGTCCCCGTGGCCGCCCACGAGCTGGCGGGGAGCGGCGTGCACGTCGCGAGCGTCGCCACGGCGTTCCCCAGCGGCCGCGCGGCGCTCCCGGTCAAGCTGGCCGATACTCGTGACGCCGTTGCCGCGGGCGCCGACGAGATCGACATGGTCATCGACCGCGGCGCGTTCCTGTCCGGCCGCTACCTCGAGGTGTTCGAGGAGATCGCGGCGGTCAGGCAGGCCGCGGGCGATGCGCACCTCAAGGTGATCCTCGAGACCGGCGAGCTCGTGACCTATGACAACGTGCGCCGGGCCTCCTGGCTGGCGATGCTCGCGGGCGGAGACTTCATCAAGACGTCGACCGGGAAGATCTCGCCCGCGGCGACGCTCCCCGTCACGCTGGTGATGCTCGAGGCGGTCCGCGACTTCCGCGACACCATGGGGCGCCAGGTCGGCGTCAAGCCGGCCGGTGGCATCCGCACGACCAAGGATGCGATCAAGTACCTCGTGCTGGTCAACGAGACCGTCGGCGACGACTGGCTCGACCCCGACTGGTTCCGCTTCGGCGCCTCCAGCCTGCTCAACGACCTGCTGATGCAGCGCACCAAGCTGACCACCGGCCGCTACAGCGGTCCTGACTACTTCACCCTCGACTAGAGGCGGAGCGCGACGATGACTGGGAAGAAGTTCGAGTACGCCCCCGCGCCCGAGTCGCGGGCCATCGTGGACCTGAAGCCGTCGTACGGCCTGTTCATCAACGGTGAGTTCGTCGACCCTGCGGACGGCCGTGCGTTCAAGACGATCAGCCCCGCCACCGAGGAGGTGCTGGCCGAGGTCAGCGAGGCCGGGAAGGCCGACGTCGATCGTGCCGTGCAGGCCGCTCGCAAGGCCTACGACCGGGTCTGGTCGAAGATGCCGGCCCGCGAGCGCGGCAAGTACCTCTACCGCATCGCGCGCATCCTGCAGGAGCGCGCGCGCGAGCTCGCCGTGCTCGAGTCGCTCGACAACGGCAAGCCGATCCGTGAGTCCCGTGACGTCGACATCCCGTTGGTGGCTGCGTGGTTCTTCTACTACGCGGGCTGGGCCGACAAGCTCGACCACGCCGGGTTCGGCCCGTCGCCGCGGCCACTGGGGGTGGCCGGGCAGGTCATCCCCTGGAACTTCCCCCTGCTGATGCTGTCGTGGAAGATCGCGCCGGCACTGGCCGCCGGTAACACCATCGTGCTGAAGCCGGCCGAGACCACCCCGCTGACCGCGTTGCTGTTCGCCGAGATCTGCCAGCAGGCCGGCCTGCCGCCGGGTGTCGTCAACATCGTCACCGGCGCCGGTGAGACCGGCCGCGCGCTGGTCGAGCATCCCGACGTCGACAAGGTGGCCTTCACCGGCTCGACCGAGGTCGGCAAGATGATCGCCCGGTCGACCGCCGGCAGCGACAAGAAGGTCACCCTCGAGCTGGGTGGCAAGGCGGCCAACATCGTGTTCGACGATGCGCCGGTCGACCAGGCCGTCGAAGGCATCGTCAACGGCATCTTCTTCAACCAGGGCCACGTGTGCTGTGCCGGCTCGCGGTTGCTGGTGCAGGAGAGCGTCTACGACGAGGTGCTTGCCTCTCTCAAGCGACGTCTCGGCACTCTGCGCGTCGGTGACCCGCTCGACAAGAACACCGACATCGGGGCGATCAACTCCGCCGAGCAGCTCGCCCGCATCCGCGAGCTGTCCGCGGTCGGCGAGGCCGAGGGCGCCGAGCGCTGGGCGCCGCCGTGCGACCTGCCGGACAAGGGGTTCTGGTTCGCCCCGACCTTGTTCACCGGTGTGTCGCAGGCGCACCGGATCGCGCGCGAGGAGATCTTCGGGCCGGTGCTGTCGGTGCTGACGTTCCGCACGCCGCAGGAGGCGGTCGAGAAGGCCAACAACACGCCCTACGGTCTGTCAGCCGGTGTCTGGACCGACAAGGGCTCGCGCATCCTGTGGATGGCCGGCCAGCTGCGGGCCGGCGTGGTCTGGGCGAACACGTTCAACCGCTTCGACCCGGCCTCGCCGTTCGGTGGCTACAAGGAGTCCGGCTACGGCCGCGAAGGCGGCCGCCACGGGCTGGAGGCTTATCTCGATGTCTGATCGCATCCCGGTACGCAAGACGTACAAGCTGTACATCGGCGGCAAGTTCCCGCGCTCGGAGAGCGGCCGGACCTACGAGGTGACCGACCGCAAAGGCACTTTCCTCGCCAACGCCGCGCTGGGCTCGCGCAAGGACGCCCGCGACGCGGTCGTCGCCGCCCGCAAGGCATTCCCCGGGTGGTCGGCCGCGACGGCCTACAACCGTGGTCAGGTGCTCTACCGCGTGGCCGAGCTGCTCGAGGGTCGCCGCGCGCAGTTCGTCGACGAGGTCGTCGCCGGCGAGGGCCTGAGCGCTCGCAAGGCCGAGGCCGTGATCGACGAGACCATCGACCGCTGGGTCTGGTACGCCGGCTGGTCGGACAAGATCGCGGCGATCCACGGCTCGTCCAACCCCGTCGCGGGCCCGTACTTCGACTTCTCGGTCCCGGAGCCCACAGGCGTCGTCGCAGTGCTCGCTCCGCAAGGCTCGTCGCTGCTGGGCCTGGTGTCGGTCATCGCCCCGGCTGTCGTCACCGGCAGCACCGTCGTGGTGCTCGCGAGCGAGCAGGCTCCGCTGCCGGCGATCTCGCTCTCGGAGGTTCTCGCGACGTCCGACGTGCCGGCCGGTGTCGTCAACCTGCTGACCGGGCGCACAGCCGAGATCGCGCCGTGGCTGGCCTCGCACATGGACGTCAACGCCATCGACCTGACCGGAGCCCCGGAGCAGGCACTCGAGCTCGAGGTGGCCAGCGCCGACAACCTCAAGCGGGTGCTGCGACCCGACGCCGCGCGGGACGCCGACTGGACGATCACACCGGGCCTCGAGCGGCTGCTCGCCTACCTCGAGACCAAGACGGTCTGGCATCCCATCGGGGTCTGAGCAGGTGAACGAGCCGGGCGGTCACGCTCTGCGTGCCCGCGTCGTGCTGCTCGCCGGGCCCTCCGGCTCGGGGAAGACGCACCTGGCCGAACGCAGCGGCCTCCCGCTGCTCGACCTCGACCACTTCTACAAGGACGGCGACGACCCGTCCGCGCCCCGGCACCCCACGCTGGGCATCGTCGACTGGGACGACCCCCAGGCCTGGGACGCGGACGCGACACTGGCGGCCCTGGCGGCGATCTGCCGGGACGGCGGCGCCGACGTACCGGTCTACGACATCGCGCACGACGGCCGGGTCGGCACCCGCCGCTTCGACATCGACGGCCACCGCGCCTTCGTGGGGACGGGGATCTTCGCCGCAGAGCTGGTCACCGCCGCGCGGGAGCAAGGGCTGCTGGCCGACGCCGTCGTCGTACGCCGCTCGCGCCTGAAGAACTTCCTCCGGCGCCTGACCCGCGACATCGTGGAACGGCGCAAGCCTCCCCGGACGCTGGTGCGACGCGGCCTGGCCCTGCTGCGCGCGGAGCCGTCCGTCGTCGCCCGCCAGATCGCACTCGGCTGCCGGCCGTGCAACCGGGAGGGCACCCTGGCCGCGTTGCGCGCCGCCGGCGGCCGCTGACCTCAAAAGTCGGAGCAACGGACCCGGCGTTGCTCAGCAGGTGGTCCGGCACGCATCCAATCCTGCTGTCGTTGCACCACACCCGCTAGGCAGCTGCCCAGTCTCGACTGAGGTCCGCGCACACGTCGACCGCGAGCTCGACGAAGCGGTGCGCTGTCGGCGGCAGCTGACGGTCGACGTGCCAGACCACACCGATGCGCCGAGGCGGCATGGCTGACGAGATGGGCAGCACGACGACCTCCGGGTCGTCCTCGTCGACAGTCAGCCGCGGCAGGACGGCATAGCCCAGGCCCGCCGCGACGAAGCCCTGGATCGTGGGGTTGTCGTTGCTGCGGAACACGAACTGGGGTTCGCTTCCCGTGCGGCGCAGCTGAGTCTCGACTTCGTCGAGCACCTGCGGGTCGCGCACTCCGATGAGCGGCAGCCGGACGACCTGCCGGAAGGTCACCGACTCCAGCTCGGCCTCCGGCGTCCCCGCCGGGGCGAGGAACACGAACGGGTCGTCGAGCACGCGCTGTACGGCGAAGGGCCCCTCGGGCACCGGCATCGGGGTGAACGACAGGTCGAATCGCCCGGACTCGACGCCGTCCGTGAGCTCGTTCAGCTCGAGGATCTCGAGCGGCACCAGCTCGATGTCGGGGTACTCCTCGCGGAACCGGCGCAGCAGTCGCGGCAGCACCTTGGTACCCACGCTCTGCAGCGTGCCGATCCGCAGCGCACCGCGGTCACCGGCGACGATGGCGGCGATGTCTGCCTGGGCGGCCCGGAGCCGGGCCACGACGGCACGGGCGTGCACGACGAGCGCCTCGCCCACCGGAGTCAGCCGGACGTGCCGAGGGCCGGGCTGCCGCTCGAAGACCGGCGACCCCACGGCCCGCTCGAGGCTGGCGATCTGCTGGCTCACCGCCGACTGGGTGTAGCCGAGGCTGAGCGCCGCGGCGCTGAACGTGCCGGCGTCGACGACGGCCACGAGCGCGACGAGCTGTCGCGTGTCCCAGGCAGGAGTAGTAGCAGCGCTTATGGTTATCTCCGTGAAGTTCGATTGTACTTATGCTACTCCCTGCCGAGAATAGAGACATGTTCCTCACCGACTGCCACACCTGCGGACTGCGCGAGCTGCGCGGCACCCGGTCCATCGAGATCCTCGTCAACACCGAGGCCGGCCCCGAGCTGGTCTACCGCTGCACCCGCTGCGCGACCCTCAACGTGCTCGACGGTGCGCGACGCCCCGAGCCAGTGCGCGAGCACGCCGAGCCCGTCCCGGCCACCGTCGCCGCCTGAGCGCAGCTGGGCACGGAGTCAGCGAGTGGCTCACCGGCTCCCGCGGCTTGCCGGCTGGGCCCTCAGCGGTCGGTGGCGAGGGCGGCGTAGCCGGGCTTGATGACGTCGTTGATGAGGGCCAGCCGCTCGTCGAACGGGATGAACGCCGACTTCATCGCGTTGACCGTGAACCACTGGAAGTCGCGCAGGTCGTAGTCGAACGCCTCGGCCAGCTTGACGAACTCCTGCGTCATCGAGGTCCCGCTCATCAGCCGGTTGTCGGTGTTGACGGTGACCCGGAAGTAGAGCTTGCGCAGCAGGCCGATGGGGTGGTCCTCGATCGACTTGGCGGCACCGGTCATGACGTTGGACGTGGGCGCCATCTCCAACGGGATGCGCTTGTCGCGCACGTACGCCGCCAACCGCCCGAGATCGGCCTCCCCCCCGGGGCCGACGGTGATGTCGTCGATGATCCGCACGCCGTGACCGAGCCGGTCGGCGCCGCACCACTGGATGGCCTGCCAGATCGAGGGCAGCCCGAAGCCCTCGCCGGCGTGGATCGTGAAGTGGGCGTTCTCCCGCTGGAGGTACTCGAAGGCGTCGAGATGGCGCGTGGGCGGGTGTCCGGCCTCGGCCCCGGCGATGTCGAAGCCGGCGACGCCCTCGTCGCGGTAGCGCACGGCCAGCTCGGCGATCTCCATCGACCGAGCCGCGTGCCGCATGGCGGTCAGCAGCGCGCCGACCCGGATCGGCGTACCCGCCGCAGCCGCCCGCCGCTCGCCCTCCCGGAAGCCCTCGTTGACCGCCTCGACCACCTCCGGCAGCGACAGGCCGCCGTCGACGTGCAGCTCGGGGGCGTACCGGATCTCGGCGTAGACCACACCGTCGGCGGCCAGGTCCTCGGCACACTCGGCGGCCACCCGCGCCAGCGCCTCCCGGGTCTGCATCACCCCGACCGTGTGGGCAAAGGTCTCCAGGTAACGCTCCAGGGAGCCGGAGTTGGCGGCCTCGTAGAACCAGCGCGAGAGCTCCTCGTCGTCGGTGGACGGCAGGGCGTCGTACCCGCTGGCGGCAGCGAGGTCGATGACGGTCGCCGGGCGGACGCCGCCGTCCAGATGGTCGTGCAGAAGCACCTTGGGCGCTTTGCGAAGAATTGGGGCAGTCAAAGACTTGGTCACGGGGGCACGCTACCTTCTGTCAGACTCTCAACCTGGGGACGGCCGAACACGATGAAGGGTGCATGACGGTGGGCGCACGCGAGGATGTCCGGATCATCCGCCCTGCGGCGATCTTGGACGAACGCGCTGCCGCACAGGTGCTGCAGCAGCTGCGCCGGCTCGACGTGTCGGCCGGCGGCATCTGGAACGCGACCTCCTCGCTGTGGCAGCGCTACGACGTCCCGTGGGACGGCGTGGGTGGGACGCGCGGTGAGGCCAAGCTCATGGGCTCCATCGCGGTCATGTACGACAGCCCGCACCGGCACGAGATCACGATCTACAAGGTCACCGTCACCGAGAACGGCCTCGACCAGGGCTGGACCGTCGAGTCGCTCTGTGACGACGCGCTGATCTGGGCCGGCCTGACCATCGCCACCTGCCCGCGCGCCGAGCTGGGCGCGCCGCCCGCGAAGGACCCGTTCCGCAGCACGGGGCCCGGCTACGCCGCCGGTCGCTGACCGGCGCCTGTTCTCCCTCCGCGGGCTGACCCGGCCTGCTGCGTCGGGGGCTGACCGCCGCGACGCGCGGGCTTCACCTCGACTCTTTGCCACACAGGGCTTGCGCCGCCCTCCCCGGCTGTCCATGTTTGTCCTGACACATCAGCGACACGAAGGACGACCATGGCCGAATCCGACCCGACCGCGAGCGACCTCACCGAGCACACCCTCAGCCGCCGGTCGCTGCTCAGCCGCGGCGCGGCCACCGGGCTAGGGATCGCCCTGACCGGCGGCGTCGGCGCGGTGCTCGGCGGGGATGCTGCCGAAGCCGCGGCCGGCACCCGCGAAACCGCGGCTGTACGCCGCCGCCCCGGCTACGGCCCGCTCGTCCGCGACCCTCGGGGCCGCCTGGCCCTGCCGGCCGGGTTCCGCTACACCGTGGTGGCACAGTCGGGTGTCACCCGGCTGGAGAGCGGGCAGCCCACGCCCGACGCGCCCGACGGGTCGGCCAGCTTCGTGCGCCCCGGCGGCAACGGCAGCGTGCTCGTCAACAACCACGAGATCCGGGAGAACCCGGTCAACCCGGTGCCGCACGTGCCGGGACTGGTCTACGACGCCGGCGCGTTCGGCGGCACCACCAACGTCGTGGTCGACGGTCAGGGTCGGCGGGTCCGCGAGTACGTCTCCCTGGCGGGCACCGCCGTCAACTGCGCCGGCGGCAAGACTCCCTGGCGGACCTGGCTCTCCTGCGAGGAGACCGACGCGGTGCCGGGGCCGACGAACAGCCTGCAGAAGCGGCACGGTTACGTGTTCGAGGTCGACCCCTACGACCAGGCTGCCAACCGCAACCCTGAGCCGATCAAGGCCCTCGGCCGCTTCGAGCACGAGGCGGTCGCCGTCGACCCGGACACCGGGCAGATCTACGAGACCGAGGACGCCAACAACCCGCACGGCCTGTTCTACCGCTGGACGCCGCCCCGGTCGGCCTTGCCGCTGCGCAAGGGTTCCCTGAAGGCGCTCGGCGACGGGGCCGGCACGCTGCAGGCCCTGCGCGCAAGGTCGCGCGGCAGGGTCGTGCAGGATCTGTGCGTCGCCACCAGGATCGGCACGACGTACGACGTCGAGTGGGTGACCGTCCCCGACCGCGACGCCTCGTCGGTGCCCGTCCGGCGGCAGTTCAACGGATCCTGGACCGACGGCACCCGGACGGTGCGCAGGCGCGACGGCAAGACCGTCACCCGCAGCCGCAAGCTCGAGGGCGCCTGGTGGGGCGACGGCGGTGCCTACTTCGTGGCGTCCTTCGCCCGCACCGACGACGGCAGCGCCGTGCAGCACGACGGTCAGGTGTGGTTCCTGGACCCGCTCGACGACACCATCCGGCTGGTTCTGCGGTTCGCCTACACCCCGGCCGACCAGAACACGGACCCCGACGGACCGGACAACATCGCGGTCTCGCCCTACGGCGGCGTGCTGATCGCGGAGGACGGCGAGGGCAAGCAGCACCTGGTGGGCGCGACCGATGGGGGCGCCACATTCTTCGTGGCCCGCAACGACCTGGCCGGCGACGGTGAGATGACCGGACCCAACTACTCACACGACAAGAAGACGCTGTTCGTCAACGTCTACGCTCCCGGGCACGTCTTCGCGGTCACCGGACCGTGGAAGAAGCGCAAGGGATGAGGGCCGCCGGTCAGCCGTCCAGCCGGTGTGCGAGCTCGGGCGCGAACGCAGGCAGGCACACGGCGACGTACTCCGCACCCTCGTCGCCGACGCTGTAGCGCACCTGCTCGCCCGCGCGGGTGAGCACCGCCTGACCGGCGGGCACCTCGAGGACCCCGCCGTCGTGCTCGACCCGCACCAGGCCGGCGAGCACGAGCGTCACCTCGTCGAACTCCGGTACCTGGGCCGGCTCGTCCCAACCCGGCGGCGCCTTCATGTGGGCCACCGACAGGGACTCGGTGCTGGTGGTGACGCGTCCGACGTACTCGTCGATGACCTTGCCGCCCGGCACGGGGATGCGGGTGGGTGAGTCGATGAGCTGTGGCATGTGGGCTCCTGGTCGGGTCAGCCGACTCGCTCGATGACGAGCGGCCGCAGGTCAGGCCGGCTGTCCCCCGGCGCGATCGTGACCGCCTCGGCGAGGGCCGCGGCGGCCCGGTCGAACCGTTCGGGGGTGTCGGTGTGCAGGGTGAACAGCGGCTCCCCGCCGCGCACCGTCGCGCCCGGTTTGGCGTGCATGACGACGCCGGCGCCCGCCTGGACGGGGTCCTCCTTGCGGGCCCGGCCCGCACCGAGCCGCCAGGCGGCCACACCGACGGCGTAGGCGTCGAGACGGACCAGGACACCGTCGGCCGGAGCAGGTAGGACGTGCGTCTCGCGGGCCTCGGGCAGCGGCGCGTCGGGGTCACCCTCCTGGGCGGCGATCATCCGCCGCCACACGTCCATGGCCGAACCGTCCTTGAGCTTGTCCGCCGGGTCGACTCCCTCCATGCCGGCGGCCGTGAGCATCTCGCGGGCCAGCGCCAGCGTCAGCTCGACGACATCGTCGGGGCCGCCGCCCTCGAGCACCTCCAGCGACTCGCGCACCTCGAGGGCATTGCCCGCGGTGAGTCCCAGCGGCGTCTCCATGTCGGTGAGCAGGGCAACCGTGCGGACGCCGTGGTCGCCGCCCAGGGCCACCATGGTCTGCGCGAGCTCCCGCGCCCGGTCGACGTCCTTCATGAACGCGCCCGAGCCCACCTTGACGTCCAGGACGAGCGCGCCGGTGCCTTCGGCGATCTTCTTGCTCATGATCGAGCTGGCGATGAGCGGGATCGCCTCGACGGTGCCCGTGACGTCACGCAGTCCGTAGAGCTTCTTGTCGGCCGGCGCGAGGTCGTCACTCGCTGCGCAGATGACCGCGCCGACGTCGCGCAGCTGCGCCATGAACTCGTCGCCGGTCACGGTCGCACGCCAGCCGGGGATCGACTCGAGCTTGTCCAGCGTGCCGCCGGTGTGGCCCAGCCCGCGACCGGAGAGCTGCGGCACGGCCGCTCCGCAGGCGGCGACGAGCGGCGACAACGGCAGCGTGATCTTGTCGCCGACGCCACCGGTGGAGTGCTTGTCGGCGGTGGGCCGGCCGCCGACGGCGTCGCGGGGGATCTGCATGCGGATCCCGGACGCGATCATCGCCTCGGTCCAGCGCGAGATCTCGGGATGCGTCATGCCGTTGAGCAGGATGGCCATGGCCAGCGCCGACATCTGCTCGTCCGCGACCTCTCCACGGGTGTAGGCCGCGACGACCCAGTCGATCTGCGGGTCGCTGAGCTGTCCCCCGTCACGCTTGGTGCGGATGACGTCGACGGCATCGAACGCCCGGCTCTCGAATGCCTCGCTCATCGGTCGAGGTCCTCCCTGCCGAACGCGTCCGGCAGCACCTCGGTCATCGGGCGCACGCCGCGGACCGTCTCGAGCAGCATGTCGGGGCCGCCGTTCTCCCACAGCAGCTGGCGACAGCGCCCGCAGGGCATCAGGGGATCGCCGTGCCCGTCCACGCAGACAACGGCCACCAGTCGGCCGCCACCGGTCGCGTGCAACGAAGACACCAGGCCGCACTCGGCGCACAGGCCGACGCCGTACGCCGCGTTCTCGACGTTGCAGCCAGTGACGATGCGCCCGTCGTCGACCAGCCCCGCCGCGCCGACCTTGAATCGGGAGTAGGGAGCGTAGGCGCGCTCCATCACGTCGCGGGCAGCGATGCGCAGCGCCTCCCAGTCGGGCTCGGGCACGCTAACCCCCCTGACCGCGCCGGTAGGGGAGGCCGTCCGCCGCCGGCATCCGCAATCGTTGCGAGGCGAGGGCGAGCACCAGCAAGGTCGCGAGGTACGGCGTCATCGTCGTGAAGTCGCCCGGCACCTCGTCGGTGCGGACGTACCACACCAGGAACGCGGCGCCGAGAACGGCGCAGATCGCCGACGAGACGAGCTTCTGCTTGCTGGCCAGCCAGACGGCCACCAGCAGGAGCGCCACGCCGACCAGCAGCAGCAGGGCGTGAACCGACTCGACGCCGCTGCGCAGCTGGAGCGCGTCGGTGTAGCCGAACAGGCCGGCGCCCATGGCCAGACCACCGGGCCGCCAGTTGCCGAAGATCATCGCGGCCAGGCCGATGAAGCCGCGGCCTGCCGTCTGGCCCTCGCGGTAGCCGTTGCCGGCCACGATGGCGAGGAACGCGCCGCCGATGCCGGCGAACCCACCCGAGGCGATGACCGCGATGTACTTCATCAGGTAGACGTTCACCCCGAGCGACTCGGCCGCGACGGGGCTCTCACCGCAAGCCCGCAGCCGGAGCCCGAACGGTGTGCGCCACAGCACGTAGAAGGAACCGATCAGCAGCAGGATCGCGACCACGGTCAGCAGCGAGACGCCGACCGTGACGCCTCGCAGGATCCCCGCCAGGTCGGAGAGGAGGAACAGGTGCTTGCGCTCCAGCTCCAGCAGCGGCTCACCGATGCCGGGCAGGGACACCTCGCGGATGTTGGCGATCGGTGGTGACTGCGACTCGCCCCCACCGCGCACGCCTTCGAAGGCGGTGACCGAGAGGAACTGCGTCACGCCGAGTCCCAGGATGTTGATCGCGACACCGGACACGATGTGGTCGACGCCGAACGTGACGGTTGCGATGGCGTGCAGCAGGCCGCCGGCCGCGCCCATGCCGACGCCCACGAGGACGCCGGTCCACGGGCCGTACTGGTACCCGGCCCAGCCGGCGCCCCACGTGCCCAGGATCATCATGCCCTCGAGCCCGATGTTGACCACTCCGGCGCGTTCGGCCCACAGACCTCCGAGGCCGGCCATCCCGATGGGGACGGCGAGCGAGAGCGCGGCACCGATCGTGCCGCTGGAGGTGAGGTCGTTGGCGCCCGAGATGACCCGGACGAGGCTGAAGAGCACCAGCGCCCCGGCCACGCCGAGCAGCACGACGGGGAGGCTCAGCCGCGAGGAACGGCGCTTGGCCGGCGGCTGCTCGGTCGTCGTTGTCGCGCGCGCGGAGCTCATGTGGCCACCTCCTCGCGCTCGGGGGACCCTTGGCTCGCCAGCTCGCGGCTGACCCGACGCTGCTCGGCCGCGATGCTGTAGCGGCGCACCAGCTCGTAGGCCACGACCACGGAGAGCACGATGGTGCCCTGCATGATCAGCACGATCTCCTTCGAGATGTCGTTGATGTCGAGGATGACCGACGACGCATCGAGGAAGGCGAACAGCACCGCGGACAGGGCCATCCCGACGGCGTTGTTGCGGCCGAGCAGTGCGATCGCGATGCCGGTGAAGCCCAGTCCGGCAGGGAAGTCGATGCTGTAGGTGTAGGACGCCCCGAGCAGCTGCGGCATCCCGACGAGGCCGGCCACCGCGCCCGAGAGCAGCATCGAGAGCAGGACCATGCGCTTGACGCTGACACCGCTGGCCACGGCCGCCGACTCGGATCGGCCGGTCGCGCGCAGGTCGAAGCCGAAGCGGGTGCGGCCGAGCACGACGGAGTAGGCGATACCGGCGAGCACCGCGACGATGATGAAGCCGAACGAGTCCAGCGGGCTGCCCGGGATCAGCGGGATGCCCGGGAAGTGTCCCGACTCCGGGATCGGGTCGGTCCCCCTGTTGTTGCTGCCGGCGACGTCGGTGGCGACCTTGCTGAGCAGGAACGCGATGAGGCTGGTGGCGATCGCGTTGAGCATGATCGTCGAGATGACCTCGCTGACGCCGCGGCTGACCTTGAGCACGGCTGCCACACCGGCCCACATGGCGCCGACGAGCATCGCGGTCAGCACGATGACCAGCAGGTGCAGGGGCTTGGGCAACGACACCGAGGTGCCGACGACGGCGGCTGCGAAAGCCGCGAGGCGGTACTGGCCGTCCACTCCGATGTTGAACAGGTTCATCCGGAAGCCGATGGCGACCGCCAGGGCCGACAGGTAGTAGGTCGTCGCCTGGTTCAGGGTGAGTGCGATGACACGCGGCTTGCTGCCGTAGTCCCAGACGGTCGTGACCGTCGACCACACCGGGTCCCCGGTGGCGGCCAGCACCAGTGCGGTGACGAGTGCCGCGAAGACGATCGCGATGACCGGGGCGGCGAGCGTCATCGCGACCTTGCGGGGCTCCAGGCGGCTCATACCTTCTCGTCCGCTCCGGTCATGGCCGATCCGAGCGCCTCGGGGGTGACCTCGGCGGGATCGACGTCGGCAACGAGGCGACCGCGCAGGATGACCTTGATGCTGTCGGACAGGCCGATCAGCTCGTCGAGGTCCGCCGAGATCAGCAACACGGCGAGACCCTCGCGGCGGGCCGTGCGAATGTGGTCCCAGATGGCGGCCTGGGCGCCGACGTCGACTCCGCGCGTGGGGTGCGACGCGATCAGCACCTTGGGCGAGCCGCTCATCTCCCGGCCCACGATGAGCTTCTGCTGGTTACCTCCGGACAGGGCCGCCGCGAGGACGTCGATGCTCGGCGTGCGCACGTCGTAGTCCCGGACGATGCGCTCGGTGTCGGCCCGGGCACCGGCCCGGTCGATCCACGGGCCCTTGACGTTGGGCGGCTCGGTCTGGTGGCCGAGGATGCGGTTCTCCCACAGGGGTGCATCGAGCAGCAGACCGTGCCGGTGCCGGTCCTCGGGGATGTAGCCGACACCGGCCTCACGCCGGCGCCGGGTCGGCCACGCGGTGAGGTCCTCGTCCGCCAGCGAGACGGTGCCCCCGGCGAGCTGGCGCATCCCCATGATCGCCTCGACCAGCTCTGCCTGGCCGTTGCCCTCGACGCCGGCGACGCCCAGCACCTCACCCTGGTGGATGGTGAACGACACGCCCTCCAGCAACGCCCGGCCCTCGAGGCTGCGCACGGTCAATGCTTCGACGCGCAGCACGGGGATGTCGGTCACCGTGGACTCGCGGGTCTCCGGGGTCGGGAGCTCGCTGCCCACCATCAGCTCGGCGAGCTGGCGGGCGGTCACGTCGGCGGGGCGCACCGTGGCAACCGTCGTTCCCCGGCGGATGACCGTGATCTCGTCAGCGACGGCGAGCACCTCGTCGAGCTTGTGCGAGATGAACAGCACCGTGATGCCCTCGCCGGTGAGCTCACGGAGGTTGTCGAAGAGCTCGTCGACCTCCTGCGGAACGAGGACCGCTGTGGGCTCGTCGAGGATCAGGATCTTGGCTCCGCGGTAGAGAACCTTGAGGATCTCCACGCGCTGGCGGTCGCCCACACCGAGCTCCTCGACGAGCCGGTCCGCCTCGACGTCCAGCCCGTAGGAGTCCGAGATCTCCTTGATGCGGCGCCGCGCAGCGCCGAAGTCGAGCATCCCCGCGCGCGAGGGCTCCCGGCCCAGCACGACGTTCTCGAGCACCGTGAGGTTGTCGGCCAGCATGAAGTGCTGGTGGACCATGCCGACACCGGCGTCGATCGCGTCGCTCGGTGAGTGGAACGACACCTCGCGGCCTTCGATGCTGATCGAGCCTTCGTCGGGCCGCTGCATGCCGTAGAGAATCTTCATCAGCGTCGACTTGCCCGCGCCGTTCTCACCCACGACCGCGTGCACCTGGCCTCGGCGTACCGCCATGTTGATGTCGCGGTTGGCGACCACGCCGGGGAAGCGCTTGGTGATGCCCTGCAGCTCCACCGCGGCACTGCCCTGATCGTCGCGCCGCGAGTCCGCGGTCGGCGATGCACTCGAGGTCGAAATGGCGACACCCTCCTCGGTGGGTGAGCGGTGGAGTCGGTGCACGAGGTGCATGGTCGGAGCGAGGATCCGGTCGTCTGGCCGGTGGACAGTGGTCAGTGGTCAGTGGTCAGTGGAAGGTAGAACGAGCCTGCCCGGACGCACACAAGCGACCGGGCCCGAGGAGACGTTATCGCCCCTCGAGCCCGGTCATGCGGGAAGGCGCCCGCGCGCTTGCTTCTCGGACTACTTGGTGGGAACCGTGATCTCACCCGAGATGATCTTCGCCTTGTACGCCTCGAGCTTGTCCTTGATGTCGTCGACCTGGCCGCCGCTGGTGGAGTAGCCCACGCCATCGGCCTTCAGGTCGTAGATCTTCTCGCCCGCGACGAACTTCTTGTCGTTGACGCTGGACACGAAGTCGAACACAGCGACGTCGACCTTCTTGAGCATGGACGTCAGGATGACGTCCTTCACCGACGGGTCCGCAGTGTTGTACTGGTCGGAGTCGACACCGATGGCCAGGCCCTTCGCGGCCTTGGCGGCCTCGAACACCCCACCACCCGAGCCACCAGCAGCCTGGTAGACCACGTCGGCACCGGCATCGAACATGCCCGCCGCAGCGGTCTTGCCCTTGGCCGGGTCACCGAACCCGGAGAAGTCCGGCGGCTGGGTGAGGTACTTGCTCTGCACCTTGATGCCTGGCTTGGCCGCCTCGGCGCCCGCCTTGAAGCCGGCCTCGAACTTGTGGATCAGAGGCACGTCCACGCCACCGACGAAGCCGACGTTGTTGGTCTTGGACTTCAGGCCGGCAGCAGCGCCGACCAGGAAGGAACCCTGCTCCTCGGCGAACAGCAGGTTGGCGATGTTGGGTCCGACGGCGGCGGCGTCGTCGATGATGGCGAACTGCGTGTCGGGCAGCTCCTTGGCGACCTTGGCGACCGATGCCGAGTAGGCGAAGCCCACCGCGATGATCGGGTTGTAGCCGGCGTCGGCGAGCGCGCGCAGGCGCTCCTCCTTGGCCGGCTCGGCCTCGCCCTGGCTGGCCTCGGCTTCCTTGGTCTGGACGCCGAACTGCGCCTTGGCCTTGTCCAGGCCCGCGGCGGCGGCGTCGTTGAACGACTGGTCGCCACGCCCGCCGATGTCGTAGGCCAGGCCGACCTTGATGTCGCTCGCCGGTGCGCTGCCGCTCGACGAACCGGAGGCCTCCGGCTGTGCGTTCGTGCTGTCGCTGCCGCCACAGGCGGTGAGCGTGAGCGCTCCGGCGAGAAGCGCCGCAGCGAACGTAGTCACCCGTCGCAAAGGGTGTCTCCTTCCATGTGGCGATGCTGGAGATCGCCCGACCGGCGCCAACCAGGACTGGTCGGCGGTCGGAACTCTAACGCGCACAGACACCTCAGCCCCCCAGGAACGGGGAACCGACAGACAATCGGGGCAAGCCGTTATCAGATTGAGGCTTTCTCCAGCGCCAGCAGCGCGCTCGCGGCCAGCACCCGGGCACCCACCGAGATGGCCCGCTCGTCGACGTCGAACATGCCCTGGTGCAGGTCGACGTCGACCGTGGCCTGCGGCGGCCGGACCCCGAGACGGGCCAGCGCCCCCGGCACCCGGTCGAGGTACCAGGAGAAGTCCTCGCCCCCCAGGCTGCGCTCGGTGGTCGTCACCGACTCAGCACCCTCGGTCGCGGTGACGGCGGCCCGGAGCAGGTCGACGCTCACCGCCTCGTTCTCCACCGGCGGCACGTTGCGCTCGTACAGGACGTCGGCCCGCACGTCGTAGGGGGCGACGATGGCCCGCACCAGGTCCTCGACGAGCTCCTCTGCCGCCTCCCAGGCGCTCCGGTCCAGACAGCGCAGCGTGCCCGCGACCTCGCCGACCTCAGGGATGGCGTTGGCGGCCCGGCCGGCTTCGATCCGGCCCCACACCACGCTCAGCGCGGCCCGCGGGTCGACGCGCCGCGACAACGCGGCCGGCACCTCGGTGACGACCTTGCCGAGGGCGAAGACGAGGTCCCCGGTCAGGTGGGGGCGGGCGGTGTGCCCACCCCTGCCGGTCAGCCGCACCCGCACCTGGTCGGCGGACGCCGTGATGGCACCCACGCGCAGGCCCACCTGCCCGACCGACGTGCGCGGGTCGCAGTGCACGGCGAAGATGCGATGCACGTCGTCGACCGCGCCGGCCTCGAGCACGGCGCGGGCCCCGCTGCGGGCCGACTCCTCGGCCGGCTGGAACAGCAGCCGGACCCGTCCCGGCAGTCGGCCCTCCCGGTCGAGGTCGGCCAGCACCAGCCCGGCGCCGAGGACGGCCGCCGTGTGCACGTCGTGACCGCAGGCGTGGCAAACCCCTTCGACGGTCGAGGCGTAGGGCACGTCCTTGCGGTCCGTCAACGGCAGGGCGTCGATGTCGGCGCGCAGCGCCACCGCGCCCGCGCCCGCGCCGACGTCGCAGGTCAGTCCGGTGCCCCCAGGCAACAGGGTCGGCTCCAGTCCGGCGGCGGTGAGGCGCGCGGCGAGCAGAGCGGTGGTGCGCTCCTCCTGCCAGGACAGCTCGGGATGGGCGTGGATGTCGCGACGCATCGCGACGAGCTCGTCGGCGTAGGCCTTGACCATCGGCGCCAGAAAGGTCAGCCGCTCATCGTCGACTGGCAAGGGGCGCGCGCTCACCGGGCGACCATATCCCGCCGCTCACTGAGCTCCCGTGGGCGTCAGAACCGCTCGGACGGCTGGTAGACGCCCCAGACCTCGCGCAAGGCGTTGCACACCTCGCCGACGGTCGCGCGCGCCCGCAGCGCGTCGTGCATCGGGTAGAGCAGGTTCACCCCGCTGTCCTCGTCGGCGGCGGCGGCCTTGAGCTCGCCCAGCAGCCGGGTGACCGCCGCGTTGTCGCGCTCGGCGCGCAGCGTCGCGAGCCGCTCGCACTGCTGCGCCTCGATCGCGGGGTCGACGCGCAGCGGCGCGTAGATCTCGTCGTCGGGCCGCACGTACTTGTTCACGCCGACCACCACGCGCGTACCGTCCTCGATGCCCTGTACGACGTCGTAGGCCGCCCGCTCGATCTCGCGCTTCTGGTAGCCGACCTCGATGGCTGCGACCGCCCCGCCCAGGTCCTCGATGGCCGTCATCAGCCGGCGCACCTCCGCATCGAGCTCATCGGTGAGGGCCTCGACCGCGTAGGACCCGGCGAACGGGTCCACGGTGGCCGTCAGGTCGGTCTCGTTGGCGATGACCTGCTGGGTACGCAGCGCGAGCCGGGCGGCCTTCTCCGTGGGCAGCGCGATGGCCTCGTCAAAGGAGTTGGTGTGCAGCGACTGGGTGCCGCCGAGCACGGCGGCGAGCGCCTGCACGGTGACCCGCACCAGGTTGACCTCGGGCTGTTGCGCCGTCAGCTGCACGCCGGCGGTCTGCGTGTGGAAGCGCAGCATCATCGACTTGGGGTCCCGGGCGCCGAACTCGTCGCGCATCACCTCCGCCCAGATGCGCCGGGCGGCACGGAACTTGGCCACCTCCTCGAGCAGCGTCGTCCGTGCGACGAAGAAGAAGGACAGGCGCGGTGCGAAGTCGTCGACGGACAGCCCCGCCGCGATCGCGGCACGGACGTACTCCTTGGCGTTGGCCAGGGTGAAGGCGACCTCCTGCGCAGGCGTGGCTCCCGCCTCGGCCATGTGGTAGCCGGAGATCGAGATCGTGTTCCAGCGCGGAATCTCCTTGTGGCAGTAGGCGAAGATGTCGCTGATCAGCCGCAGGGACGCCTTCGGCGGGTAGATGTAGGTACCGCGCGCGATGTACTCCTTGAGCACGTCGTTCTGGATCGTCCCGGTGATCTTGTCCTTCGGGACGCCCTGCTCCTCGGCGACGAGCTGGTACATGAGCAGCAGCAGGGCCGCCGGCGCGTTGATGGTCATCGAGGTGGAGACCTTGTCGAGCGGGATCTGGTCGAACAGCAGCCGCATGTCCTCGAGCGAGTCGATCGCGACGCCGACCTTGCCGACCTCGCCGGAGGCGATCGGGTCGTCGGAGTCGTAGCCCATCTGGGTCGGCAGGTCGAAGGCGACCGACAGCCCGCCGGTGCCCTGCGCGACCAGGTGCCGGTAGCGCTCGTTGGACTCCTTGGCGGTGCCGAAGCCGGCGTACTGCCGCATGGTCCACGGACGCCCGGTGTACATCGACGGGTACACGCCGCGCGTGTAC
>JAVEDJ010000181.1 GCA_030841025.1 Actinomycetota bacterium | reverse complement strand
CGAGGGCATCGGCGACCCGCACCAGCTCGAGCAGCTGATCGGTCGCACCGTCAGCCGTTGGGCGAACGACACCTACCGGCGCCGACCCGTGATCCTGCCGATCATCATCGACGCCTGAGCCCCAGCGCAGCGCGGCCGGGAAAGGATGCTTCACCGGTCTGGTGGTCACTCGGCCGGTCGGCACCCGACCACGGGACCGGTGAGGCGGCGTCGTGGCTGTCAGTCAGTCGGGTCGACGGTGCCGTGCGGATCGGGAGGGTGCAGATCGGGAAGGTTCACGACGATGGCTTCCTGGGTGGTCCGGGAGATCACCACGACCGCCTCGGTGTCAGGGTCCGGGTTCTCCTCGCGGTGCGGGACCCACGGCGGCACGTAGACGTAGTCGCCCGGCGAGGTGTGCAACCGCACCTGCTCGCCGTCCTGGAGGAACACGAACACCGGGTTGCCGGACAGCACGTAGATGCCCGTCTCCGACGCGCCGTGGTGGTGATCGCCCGAGCTGGTCCCGGGCGCCACGTGAGTCTGGCCCATCCACAGCTGCCTTGACCCGACTGTCCTGCCCGAGATGGCCTCGACCCGGCGCATGTTCGCCGTCTGACCGGTCGTCGTGCCGCTCTGGCCGCCCAACGATGTGGCGCTCAGATGGAACAGCCGCATGGGTGCATCGCCGGCATCATCGGCATTGCCGCGGATCGCCGTTCCGGACATGTGCGTCTCCTCGGACGAGTGTGGACAGCTCCCTGGACATGCCGATCCTGGCATCACATGCCGATTGTGAACGACGACTTGCCAACATGGAAAGTCATATGGCACGCTTTCCATGTCGGAAAGCCAATAGCCGAAACGGGGATGGACGACGTGAGCGTTCCGGGGCACGACATCGATCCCGACGAGGCTGCGGCCGCCCTGCACCATGTCGATGCAGGACGCCAGCACGTGGCCGACCGGCTCGTCACGCCGGCCTGGTACCACCCCGTGCGCGCCGAGCTGCGAGGCACCGCGTGACAGTGCGCCCACTGTTCGACGAGGTCGTGCACGCCCCCAACCGGCTGCAGATCTGCGCCATGCTCGCAGCCGTCGACTCGGTCGACTTCGGCACGGTGCGCGAGTCCCTCGGCGTCGCCGACTCCGTCGTGTCCAAGCACGTGCGTGTGCTGCAGGAGGCCGGTTACGTCGCGGTCCGCAAGGCAACCGTCGGCTCACGGGTGCGCACCAGCCTGTCGCTCACCAAGAAGGGCCGCAGGGCCTACGACGGGCACGTCGCTGCGCTCCGTGCGCTCGTCGACGTCCCCGCTGCGACGGCGACCTGATGCCGGAGGGACACACCGTGCACCGGCTGGCCCGGGAGTTCGCCGAGCGGTTCCAGGCCAGAGTCGTCAGCGCCACCAGCCCGCAGGGCCGCTTCGCCGAGGGAGCTGCGCTGCTCGACGGTCGCCGGCTCGAGGGCACCGAGGCCTACGGCAAGCACCTGTTCCTGCGCTTCGCCGGCGAGCGCATCCTGCACGTGCACCTCGGCCTCTACGGCAAGTGGGCCTTCGGCCCGACGCCGGCACCGGACCCCTGGGGTGCGCTGCGGGTCCGCCTGGTCGCCGACGGGTCGTACGCCGACCTGCGCGGCGCGACGGCGTGCGAGGTCTGGACGCCGCAGGACGAGCAGCGCCTCCTCCATCGACTGGGCCCCGACCCCCTGCGGGACGACGCCGACGAACAGCAGGCCTGGCAGCGGATCGCCCGGGCCCGCACCCCCATCGGCGTACTGCTCATGGACCAGTCGGTGCTCGCCGGCGTCGGCAACGTCTACCGGGCCGAGGCCCTCTTCCGCGCTCGCATCGACCCGCACCGCCCGGGGCGCGAGCTCGACCGGCAGCAGTGGCGGGCGATGTGGCAGGACATCGTCGTGCTGATGCGCGCCGGGCTGCGTGCCGGCCGCATCGTCACGACCCGGCCCGCTGACCGCAGCGGGACAGGGCGCGTGCGACCGGAGGACGCCTTCTACGTCTATCGGCGCGCCGGCGATCCCTGCCGGATCTGCGGCACGCCCATCGCGACCGAGGTGATCGCCGGCCGCAACCTGTTCTGGTGTCCCACCTGCCAGGCCGGCTGAGCCGGCGCCCAGGCGCCGAACGCGCCCGGGGTTCAGGACGACCGCCGACGGGCCGATGGATCAAGGGCTGATCTCTCGAAAGGACCACGGTGACTGCGAGCCCCACCCTGCCCACCCCTGCGCTGGGAGCGGGGGAGCACCACGCGTCCGCCCACCGTGCCGCCCGTGCGGTCGTCGAGAACGTACGGCGGGTCGTGCGCGGCCGTGACGGGTCGATCGAGCTGGTGGCGACGGCGCTGCTGGCCGGCGGGCACGTGCTGATCGAGGACGTGCCGGGCAGTGGCAAGACGACGCTGGCCCGCGCGTTCGCCCGCAGCCTCGGCGGCACGTTCCACCGGGTCCAGGGCACCGCCGACCTGCTGCCCGCGGACATCACCGGGTCCGGCGTCTGGGAGCCCGACCAGCGCGTGTTCCGGTTCGTGCCCGGTCCGGTCTTCGCCCATGTCCTGCTGGTGGACGAGCTCAACCGGCTGGCGCCGCGCACCCAGTCGGCCTTCCTCGAGGCCATGGAGGAGTCGGCGGTCACGGCCGACGGTCGCCGCCACGAGCTGCCCGACCCGTTCTTCGTCATTGCGACGCAGAACCCCACCGAGCAGTACGGCACGTTCCCGGTGCCCGAGGGCCAGCTCGACCGCTTCGCCGTGTCGCTGCGGCTCGGCCCGCTCGGGCCCGAGGCCGAGCGCCAGGTCGTCCGCGAGCAGCTGGTCCGTCCCACCGTCGACCTCCTCGAGCCCGTGATCGACGTGGCGGCCCTGGTCGAGCTGCGGGCGCTGTCCCGCGCCATCCACGTCTCCGACCCGGTGCTCGACCACGCCCTCGCCATCGTGCAGGCCACCCGCTACGACGCTCGGGTGCTGCACGGCGCCAGCCCGCGCGCCGCGCTCGGACTGGTGCGCTGCGCCCAGGCACGCGCCCTGCTCTGCGGCCGCGACTTCGTGCTGCCGGACGACGTGAAGCTGGTTGCCGCCCCGGTTCTCGCGCACCGGGTGAGGCTGCACGGTGCCGTCGGTCGCGGGCCGGCCGAGGCCCTGGTCACCGAGCTGGTGAGCCGACTGCCCGTACCGGTCGGCACGTGAGGTGACGGTCGACCGTCACCTCACCGCTGCGACGGCGGCTCCCGCGCTGGTTGCTGCCGGGTTCGCGGCCCTGGCTGCACTGACCGGCAACGCATGGTTCGTGCTGCTCGCCGGCGCGAGCGGGGGGCTCGTCGTTGCCTCGCTGGCTACCCGGCACCGCCTCGGTGATCTCCGGCTCTGCCTGACCGGTCCCACGCGCATCGCCGTCGGCGAGACCGCGACCTTTCAGCTGCACGTGCACAACCGCGGCCAGGTCAGCTCGAGACCGATCCTGGTCACCGACGAGACCCGCGGGCTGCCCGTCGTACGGGTGCACGTCGGACCGATCCCGCCGGGCGGGCTGGTCGCCGTCGACCTGGTCCGCACCGCCACCAGCCGCGGGGTCAGCGACGGATCGACCATCCGCATGGAGTCCACCGCGCCACTCGGGATGCTGGCGACCCAGAGCCGGGGTGACTACGCACGCCGCCTGGTCGTGCACCCCGCCCCGGTGCCGCCGGACCGCAGCGTGGCCGTCCGCGGACCCGACGTGGACAGCGTCCATCCGGTGCCCGGCGTCGGCCTGGACCTGGCCGGCATCCGGGAATGGCGTACCGGCGACGACCCGCGACGGGTGCACTGGCGCAGTACGGCGCGGCGCGGCCGTCTCATCGTGGCCGAGCGCGGCACCGGCCCCGCTCCCGCGCTGAGTGTTGTCGTGGTCGGTCCCTCGGCGGCGCCGGACTGGGAGCCCCTCGTGGCGGCCGCCGCGTCCACCGCGCGCACGGCGCAAGCCGACGGCCGCCCGGTCGCCGTCACGGCCTGGACCACGACCGGTCCGTCCCCGGTCCTCGCCGGCACACCGGTCGAGCTGCTCGACTGGTGGGCCGGCCTGGAGACCGTGCTGCTGCCCGCGCCGCGGGACCTCGTCGCGTCGCGGGGCGGGCACCCGTCGGCGACTGCCCTCGTGATCGTGGCTTCCGCGCAGCTGCCGCCGGCCTGGTGGGAGCAGGTGCAGCGGGCGGCCGCCGGCAGCGGACTCGTCCTGAACAGACTGACCGGCGCGCCGCCGGCCAGCGGGCAGGCCGGACCGAGCACACCGTCGGCCGGCCGGTGGCCCGCATGAACCGTGCAGCTCCCGCGTCGCCGCCGGCCACCCGGCTGCTCCGGGGCTGCGTGCTGGTGACGGCACTGGCGGCAGTCTGGGCCCTCGGGTCCTCGGGGCTGGTGGCCGCGCCGGCTGCCGCGCTGCTGATGCTGCTGGTCGTCGCCGCCGGTGCGGCCCCCGACCTGTTCAGCTCGCCGGAAGCGGCGCGGGTGCGCCGTGTCGTCTCGGCCGTCGCCATCGCCGCGGCGGCGGTCGGCGCTCTGGTGATCGACCGGTCACTCGACAGTGACGCCGCCATCGCCAACCTGCCCGTACAGCTCGGAACCCGGCTGGCGCTGCTCGCCGCCGGCCTGCTGGTCGCCCAGCTGTTGCTCGGTGACCGGCAGCGCGAGGTGCTGGTGTCGCTGCTGGTGTGCGCCGGCCTCTTCGTGTTCGCGCTGGCCGCCGGGCCGGGCGTGGCCACCGGCATCGCACTTGTGGTCGCCTGGCCCGCGGCCGTCACCGCGCTCGTCGTGGCTCATGCCGAACGGCAGCGCGCGAGCGCCGACGTGTGGGCGACGGCCGGCGGCCGGCCGGATCGGCTAGCCGTCAATGGCAGCTCGTTGGCGACGGTCGTCGTCGGGTCGGCGGTCGTGGCGCTCCTCGTCGTACTGCTGGCACCCCATCCGCAGGGTCTGCAGCCTGGCCGGCGCGGCCCGGCCGGAGGTGCGGGGTCGGACGGAGCGGCCAGCGGCCGCGAGGTGTCGGCCTACACCAACGGCCTGCTCGACCTGCGGACCCGCGGCCAGCTGCCCGCCACGCCCGTGGCGGATGTCCCCGTGGACAGCCCGTCGCTCTGGCTCGGAGCGACGCTGGCCATCTACGACGGCACCACGTGGCGCTCGCCCAGCCCCGGGGTGATCCTGGGACCGGCGCTGCCCGGCGGGCCGCCTTACGTGCTGGCCCCGGATCCGCACGACGTCGTCGGACCCACGCGCGTCGACCGGCTGCGCCCGCGCGAAGGGTTCGGTGGAGTGTTGCTCGCGCCGGGCCACCCCCTGCAGCTGGACGTGCAGAACGCGCAGGTGATGCCGATCAGTGGTGGGTACTTCATCGCGCCGGCCTCGTCCACGAACGGTTCCTACCCGTCGTCGTACGCCGTCGCGTCCGGCTCCACTGAGCCGGTCGCCGCGACCCTGCGGGCGGTGCCGCTCGGCCAGCTGGCCGCGCCGGTCCCCGACGTCTACACGGCGCTCCCCGCCACAGTGCCCGAGCGCGTGCGGGCCCTCGGCCGGCGGCTGACCGCGGGTGCGAGCACGCGGTACGACGCGACGCTGGCGGTCGAGCGCTACCTCCGGCAGCACGCGACCTACCGTCTCGACTCGCCCGTGCCACCGCCGGGGGCCGACGCGGTCGACCACTTCCTGTTCAGCGCCCGCACCGGATTCTGCGAGCAGTTCGCCTCCGCCGAGGTGGTGCTCTTGCGGGCGGCGGGCATCCCGGCGCGGCTCGCGACCGGCTTCTCCGGCGGGACCGAGGAGGGCGGCTCGCGCACCGTGCGGGGATCCGACGCGCATGCCTGGGTCGAGGTGCTCTACCCGGGCGTCGGCTGGGCCTCGTCGGACCCGACGGCCGGGACCCGGCTGGACCAGGGCACGAGCCTGCTGGATCGGGTCCGGCAGCTGCTCAGGGATGCCACCGGGCGTGCTGTCCTGGCCGGGATCGTGCTGGCCGCCAGCCTGCTCGGCTGGGGCCTGGCATGGCTGACCGGGTGGTGGCTGCGCCGGCGCCGGACCCGGCGGATGACGATCGCCGACGCGCCCGTCGTCGCGGCGTTCGGCCGGCTCGAGAGCGCGTTGGCCCGGACCGGTGCGCCCAGGGCGCCGTCGGAAAGCGTGCGTGAGCTGGCCGGCCGCACCGGGCTGGCACCGGTGGCCTCGGCTCTCGCGGTTCTCGAGCGCACCTGCTACTCGGCGCAGCTGCCCGCGCCCGCCGAGACCGACGCCGCCGTACGCGAGCTGGACGAGATGACGCGCCGGGTGCTCGCCGACGCCTAGGTCCGGGCTCCTAGGGCCGGCGCACCCGCGCGCTGTTGGGGCGGACCTGCAGCGATGCGGTGTCGACCGCCACGAAGGCCGACGCCGGGATGCGCTTGAGGTCGTCGAGGAACGCGGAGCGCCACCGGGCGTCGCGGGTGCCCTGGAAGAACCACGGTTGACCGTTGTCGGCGAGCACCAGCCCGTAGCGCTTCATGGCGCGCAGCACGACCTGCGTGTCCTTGCGGTAGGAGGAGATCGGGAACGACGCACTCAGCCGGAACCGCGCACCCATCGGCGGGTAGGACCGGTCGCTGACCGAGCCGGCGTCGTGCCGGGCCGGCCAGAGGTGGCTGCGGTCGGTGACGTCGGTGGTGAAACGGATCGCGTGGTCGACCCTGCCGCGGCGGACCTCGTCGTACCTCAGCAGGCCCGGCAGGACCGGCAGGCCCGCGGCGTCCGCCGACGTCCAGCCCTGGGGCCGGAGGGCGTTGGAGCGCAGCTTCCACACCGCACCCGAACCCGCCTGCCACCGGCCGTTCTTGTCCTGCCGGGTGGCGAACGTCTCGTAGAGCCGACACGTCGACCTGTCGACGACGATCGCGTGCCGGTCGCCGGTCGAGGACCGCCCGCCTTCGATCCTGGTGTCCTTGCCGAGGGGGTACCGCACCCGGTCGCTCTCGGCGGAGTACTGGAAGCGCACCGCGACCTTCTTGTGCGTCCGGCCGACGACCGTGATCGGGATGCCGTAGTCGACCGGGGTCTGCAGGAAAGACGGACCGAAGTCCGGGTGCAGCCGCCGGTCCGGTGACATGTGCGCGAGCCACTGCGCGCTGCGGGCATGCACCGGCAGCGCGCTCACGTCGGCGTGCCACCAGCTGTCCGCAGGGAAGACCGGGCACGTCGTGCCGGGCAGGGTGCCCGCAGCGCCGTCTGCTGGAGCGGTGGTCAGGGCGAGGGGCAGGACGGCGAGCGCGGCTGCCGTGGCGACGAGGCGGGTCCTCACGCCTCGATGATCGCAGGCCCGGGGCCGGGGCCGGGGTCGATCCGACCCCGGCGCCGAGCGGCCGTGCCGACCGGGCACACTGGGGCGACCGACCCCTGCCGACACACCGTGAGATCGAACCCACGGGGAAAAACCCGTAACGTTCCACCGGTCCCGGCGCCGACGGAGCGGCCGGTGACGCGCCGAGCTGAGTCGGCCGCATGCACGGGTA
>JAVEDJ010000171.1 GCA_030841025.1 Actinomycetota bacterium | reverse complement strand
CGACCCCTTCCGCGCCGCCACGCGCCGTACGCCGGCCCGAAGATGACGCCATCGACCTTCTCGACGTCGGCGGCGTCGCGGTCGCCAAGCGGCTGGCGCCGGTGGCGGCCGGGCTGCTGGTGCTGTTCATCCTGTGGCGCGCCCTGCGCCGGAGCTGACCAGCTCACCGACCCTCCGGGCGGCCGACGCTGTCAGCGAACGACCTTGGTCTTCGGGCCGGTGATCGGCGAGGGTCGGGGTCATGAAGCTGCTGATCCTCGGAGGTACGGCGTTCCTCGGGCGCGCCACAGCGGAGGAAGCCGTCCGCCGCGGATTCGACGTCACCACCTTCAACCGCGGGCAGACCGGCCCGGACGTGGCCGGGGTGGAGGCGCTGCGCGGTGACCGGGACCGTGACGACGACCTCGCCCAGCTGACCGGCCGCTCGTTCGACGGCGTGGTCGACACCTGTGGCTTCGTGCCGCGGGTGGTGGGCAAGTCCGCGCGGCTGCTGGCCGGCTCGGGCGCGCACTACGCCTACGTCTCGAGCATCTCGGCGGTCGCCAGCTGGCCCGCGAACCCCGCGTTGGACGGCGAGGAAGGCCGACCATGTCCCAGCGACGCCGGCCTCGACGACGGTGACTACGGCGTCCTCAAGGCCGGCTGCGAACGAGCGGTGACCGAGGTCTTCGGTGACCGCTCGACGATCGTGCGGGCTGGGCTCATCCTCGGCCCGCATGAGAACGTCGGCCGGCTCACCTGGTGGCTGCGCCGGATGGAGCGCGGCGGCGAGGTGCTCGCCCCAGGAGTCCCCCACCGCCCGATGCAGCTGATCGACGCCCGGGACATCGCCAGGTTCATGCTCGACTCGATCGAGCGGGGGACCCCGGGCACCTTCAACGTGACCGGTCGCGCCGGCAACGCCACGATGGGCAGCTGGTTGGCCGACGCCGCCGCGGCGGTCGGCAGCGACGTGCGACTCACCTGGGTGGACGACGACTTCCTGGTCGGGCAGGACGTCGAGCCGTGGACCGACCTGCCGCTGTGGATGCCGCCGGGACAGGACGGCGATCATGCCTGGCATGCCGAGACTGCCGCGGCGCAGCGTGCCGGCCTCACCACTCGACCGGTGTCCGAGACGGTGCGGGACACCTGGGCGTGGATGGCGGCAACGGGCTTGCGCAGTGACGATCCCGACGGCAGGTTCCGCAACAACGGCATCGCGCCGGCCCGGGAAGAGCAGCTGCTGGAGGCGTGGCGGGCACGGTGACGGCGCCCTAGAGCCGGTCGATGAGGTCCAGCAGCAGGACCGCGACCCCCGCCGGGTCGGCGCACGGCGCGAAGTGCCCGCCGGCCTGCTCGACCGGTGCCTCGACGACGGTCCAGCCCCGCGACCGAGCGACGCGGGCCGGGCCGTCGTACGCCGCTGAGAGCTTGAGGAACCCGCACGGCGCGTCCGGCCAGTCGGGCGGGCACGGCAGCGGCTCCTCGAAGAAGTCCCGTCCGCGCGGCCGCAGCGATCCCACCAGCGCCCGGCGGATCCCGTCGTCGGGCACCAGCCCGCGCAGGTCGTCGTCCGTCCAGGTCGGGAACTGCCCCCCGGCGCTGAGCAGGGCGTCGAGCTCGGCCGCGAAGTCGGTGTCCTCGGAGCGCATCATCCCCAGCCGGGTCGCCCCGCGCGCGTGCGGGATGCCGGCGTCGAGGAAGACGTAGCCGGCGACTGTGCGGCGGGCAGCGCGCTGGGTGGTGCCGATCTGCGGCAGCAGGTAGCCGGCGCCGGAGTGGCCGACAAGCACGACCGGCCCGACGGGGGCGGCCGCGGTGACCTGCCGCGCGGCGTCCGCGACGTAGCTGGCGGCGTACGGCGGCGTGCGGTCGTCCGTGTCGAGAACGACGACCGCTGCCCCCAGATCCTGCAGCGCAGCGGGCATCCGCCCCCAGGACTGGGGCCCGACGAGGGGGCTGTGTGCGAGGACGATGGACACCATCGGACCCAGCCTGCCCTACGCTGCCGCATCGTGGTCACCCGAGATTTCGCTGCCCGAGATGCCGACCGGTCCGCCCTGCTGGCCCTGATCAAGGACAAGGCGGTGGTCCACGGTCGCGTGGTGCTCTCGTCGGGGCGCGAGGCCGACTACTACGTCGACCTGCGGCGCATCACGCTCGACGCGCAGGCCGCTCCGCTGGTCGGGCGGGTGATGCTCGACGCGACCGAGGACCTGGAGTACGACGCCGTGGGCGGCCTCACGCTGGGCGCCGACCCGGTGGCGACCGCCATGCTGCACGCGGCCGCGGCCGAGGGGCGCTCGCTCGACGCCTTCGTGGTGCGCAAGGAGGGCAAGGCCCACGGCCTGCAGCGCCGGATCGAGGGCCCGGACGTCGCCGGTCGTCGCGTGCTCGCGGTGGAGGACACCTCGACCACGGGGGGCTCGGTGCTGACGGCGGTCGAGGCGCTGCGGGAGGCGGGTGCGGAGGTCGTGGGGGTGGCGGTCATCGTCGAGCGGGGGGCGGCCGACACGGTGCGCGGCGCTGGGTTGCCCTACATCACCGCGTTCGACCTGGCCGACCTCGACCTCGCCTGACCGACCAGCGACCTTCGGGTGCGACACGCCCGGCGTGTCGCCCACCAAAGGTCGCTGGACGTACGCCGCTGCGGGTTGCGGAGGGCAGGAACGCTCGCCCGGGCGGGTCGCTGTCCGGTGCTGCGTGATCGGCTTCGAGGTTGCCCTAGTCGCGGGGCTTGGGCTGGCGGCGGCGCAGCACCAGCTGCGCGAGCACCGGCACCACCGACATGCTCACGCCGAGCAGGAGCAGCAGCTCGATGTTGTTCGCGATGAAGTCCACGTTGCCGAGGAAGTAGCCGAGCAGCGTGACGCTCGTGGCCCAGAAGATGCCGCCGAGCACGGTGTAGATCGTGTAGAGCCGGTAGTCCATGCGCGCGGCGCCGGCCATCACCGTGATGAAGGTTCGCACGACGGGGACGAAGCGCCCGAGCACGATCGCGGCGGGGCCGTAGCGCGTGAAGAACTGACTCGTCCGTTCGACGTACTCGGGCCGGAACAGGCGCGAGTCGGGCCGGGTGAACACCGCCGGTCCGCCGCGTCGGCCGATCTCGTAGCCCACCTGGTTGCCGGCGATCGCCGCGATGCACTGCAGCCCGATGATCAGCCACAGCGGCTGGTGGAAGGTGTCCCGCTGGACGAGGACACCGGCCGAGAACAGCAGGGTGTCGCCGGGGAGGAAGAACCCGAGCAGCAGCCCGCACTCGGCGAAGATGATGGCCACGATGCCGAGAAGGCCGAACGTCTCGATCAGGTGCTGGGCATCGAGCCAGGAGGGGCCGAGGGCGCTGGTCACCCGGCCAAGGCTACTTGCGCCGGGCGGTGAACGTTTCCACCTCTCCCTTGCGGCCGGCCTCGCGGGGCTTGCCGTTGACCGTGACGTGGACAGCGGCGGCGTTGCCGATGATGACGCGCAGGTACTTCTGGTCGAACGTCTTGCGCTGCCCCTTGCGGTAGATCTTCGACGTCAGGGTGCGACCGTTGGCCTGGCGCACCGTCACATAGCTCGTTCCGGTCATCCTCAGCGTCAAGGTCGGGGGACGCTTGGTCTTGGGGGGTGGCGGGGTCGCCGTGCTCGCGGTGGCCGATGGCTTGGCGGCGGGACTTGTGGTGGCGCCGGTGCTCGGGCTCGGGGCGGGCGTGCTCGTCGCCGGCGTGTTCGACGCCGATGTCTGCCGGGTGGTGACGCCGTCGTCACCGTCGCCGCGGGTCGTGACGAAGATGACGACGAGCAGGGCCAGCACCACGACGAGGGCGGCGGCGCCGACGACGAGTGGCGCGCGCAGCGGCTCATCGTGCTCGTCCGGCGGTGCACGATGGCGTCCCACGGCGCCGACGGTACCGCTCGGCGGGCCGGCTAGGACGGCACCGACCCAGCGTGGCGGCGAAAGGCTCGTCCGTTCCAGCAGGCGGCAACCCTAGGGTGGCCCGCATGGTCGACGACGAGCTCGAGGTCGGGGTGGGGCCGTGGTCGGGTCCGTGGCCCGACGACCCGCGGCTCGATCCGGAGCTGCTCGCGCACGGGGACCGGCGCAACGTGGTCGACGGTTACCGGTACTGGCGCCGCGAGGCGGTGATCGAGGACCTGGACCTACGCCGCCACGACTTCCACGTCGCGATCGAGAACTGGCAGCACGACTTCAACATCGGCTCGGTCGTCCGCACGGCCAACGCGTTCCTGGCGCGCGAGGTGCACATCGTCGGGCGGCGCAAGTGGAACCGGCGCGGTGCCATGGTGACCGACAAGTACCAACACGTCCGCCACCACGACACCGTCGCGGACCTGGTCGACTGGTGCGCGCGCGAGGCGCTGCCGGTGATCGGCATCGACAACCTGCCGGGTGCCGCGCTGTTGGAGACGTTCGAGCTGCCGCGGCGTTGCCTGCTGCTGTTCGGGCAGGAGGGGCCCGGCCTCTCGGACGCGGCACGCCACGCAGCGACGGCTACCTGCTCGATCGCGCAGTTCGGCTCGACCCGGTCGATCAACGCTGGGGCGGCAGCAGCGATCGCGATGCACGCATGGATCCGAACCCACGCCGACGTACGGCACGATGGCGACCCAGTGAGCGGTGCCGTCGGAGAGCGTGGTGACCATGGATCGTGATGCCGTGCTGCGAGCCTATGACGAGCAGGTGCGGCGCTCGATGGAGCCCCCACAGCCGGGGTGGCGGGCCGAGCTGGCCTCGGAGGGTCGGGTGCTGCGCGTGGTGGCGCCGCCCGACCAGGAGTGGGGCAACTTCGTCATCTGGAGCGACGTCGACGACTCGGACGCCGACGCGGTCATCGAGGAACAGGTCGGTTACTTCCGCGAGCTCGGCAGACCGTTCGAGTGGAAGTGGTTCGGATACGACCGCCCCGACGACCTGCGGGTCCGGCTCGAAGCCGCCGGTCTGCAGCCGGCCGCCGACGAGTCGCTGGTCGTCGGCCAGGTCGACGAGGTGGTCGACGCCTGCGCGGCTGGGCTGGTCGTGGAGGGGATCACCCTGCGGCACGTCCGGACGGACGACCTCGATGCGGACCTCGCCGGCATCGTCGCGCTGAACCAGAAGGTGTGGGGTGAGGACCTGACCTGGTTGATGGACGAGCTGCGCCAGGGGCTCACACATTCGCCGGACGACCTGCGCATCCACGTCGCCGAGGTCGGTGGCGAGATCGTGTGCGCTGCATGGGTGCGGTTCCACCAGGGCACCGAGTTCGCGAGCCTGTGGGGCGGCTCGACCTTGCCGCAGTGGCGACGCAAGGGCATCTACCGTGCTCTGGTGGGCCGCCGCGCGGTGCAGGCCCGGGACCGGGGGTTCCGGTACCTGCAGGTCGACGCCTCCGACGACAGCAAGCCGACCCTGCAACGGATGGGGCTGAGGCAATTGACGACGACGGCGCCGTTCCGCTGGAAGCCGTGATGGGGAACCGTCTGGTCGTCCTCGGTGGCGATGCCGCAGGGATGAGTGCCGCGTCGCTGGCCAAGCGGCGCAAGGGCGACGCGATCGAGGTGGTGGCGCTCGAGCGCGGCCGACACACGTCGTACTCCGCGTGCGGCGTTCCGTACTGGGTCGCCGGCGACATCGAGCATGGCGACGACCTCGTCGCCCGTACGCCGGAGGAGCACCGCAAACGGGGCATCGACCTGCGGATGCAGCACGAGGCGGTGTCCATCGATGTCGACAAGCGCAGCGTGACCGTCCGCGACCTCGCGGACGCGTCGTCGTACGACCTCGGGTTCGACCACCTCGTGATCGCCACCGGCGCGGTCCCGGTGCGACCGGAGCTGCCCGGCGTGGACGCCGCCGGCATCTACGGCGTGCAGACGCTCGACGACGGGCAGGCGGTGATCGATGGACTGCAGCGCGACCGGCCGCGCCGCGCCGTGGTCGTCGGCGCGGGCTACATCGGCATCGAGATGGCCGAAGCGATGGTACGCAGGGGCTTGGACGTGTCCGTCGTCGACCAGGCGACCGAGCCGATGACCACTCTCGACCCTGACATGGGGCGCCTGGTGCACGAGGCGATGGAGGGCATGGGCATCGACGTGCGCACCGACGCCGCGGTGGAGGGGTTCGAGGTCAGCGACGGGCGGGTGTCGGGCGTCGTCGTCGAGGGGGAGACCATCCCGGCGGACGTCGTGATCTTCGGCATCGGCGTCGCGCCGAACGGCTCACTCGCCGGCGAGGCGGGGCTGCCGCTGGGCGAGTCCGGCGGGATCCGGGTCGATCGGGGGATGGGCGTGCGGGGGCAGGACGGCGTGTGGGCGGGCGGCGACTGCGTCGAGACCTTCCACCGGGTCTCGCAGCAGTGGGTCCACGTGCCGCTCGGGACGCACGCGAACAAGCACGGGCGGGTGATCGGCGAGAACGTGAGCGGCGGTTGTGCGACTTTTGACGGCATCGTCGGTACGGCCGTCAGCAAGGTGTGCGACCTCGAGATCGCGCGGACCGGGCTGCGGGAGCCCGAGGCGCTGGCGGCCGGCCTGTGTTTCGTGACGGTGACCGTCGAGGCGAGGACGCGGGCGGCGTACTTCCCGGGCGCTGCCCCGATGACCGTGAAGATGCTTGCCGAGCGCCGGTCCGGCCGGCTGCTGGGTGCGCAGATCGTCGGCCGCGAGGGGTCGGCCAAGCGGATCGACACCTGCGCGGTCGCGCTGTGGCACGGGATGACGGTCGAGGA
The DNA here is from genome assembly GCA_030841025.1 of Actinomycetota bacterium. Lineage (GTDB taxonomy): Bacteria > Actinomycetota > Actinomycetes > JACCUZ01 > JACCUZ01 > BP-173. Next base: position 5,053 of record JAVEDJ010000171.1, on the reverse strand, counting down.
GATGATCAGCCTCGACCTCGGGTACGCGCCGCCCTTCTCGCCGGTCTGGGATCCCGTGCTGGTGGCGGCGCGGGCGGCGGTGAGCAAGCTCGCGGAGGCGTGAGGCGTCGCGCCGACGTCCGGACTGCGGTTGCCCCTGCCCGTGCTGGGCGGGCTCTGCAAGGATGAACGGCGAAACCACCCGCCGTCGTACGCTGCTGGAGCAACCATGCCGATCGCCACGCCTGAGGTCTATGCCGAGATGCTCGACCGCGCCAAGGCAGGCGCGTTCGCCTACCCCGCCATCAACGTGACCTCCTCGCAGACGTTGAACGCCGCCCTGCAGGGCTTCGCCGAGGCCGGCAGTGACGGCATCGTGCAGATCTCGACCGGCGGTGCTGAGTACCTCAGCGGGCAGAAGGTCAAGAACATGGTGCTGGGTGCGCAGGCGCTGGCCGAGTTCGCGCACCACGTCGCGAAGCCGTACCCGATCAACATTGCGCTGCACACCGACCACTGTCCGAAGGACAAGCTGGACGGCTTCATGCGCCCGCTCATCAAGATCTCGCAGCAGCGGGTGGCCGAAGGTCGTGACCCGCTGTTCCAGTCGCACATGTGGGACGGCTCGGCGGTCGAGCTCGAGGAGAACCTGAAGATCGCGGCGGAGCTGCTCGAGGAGTGCGCGAAGGCGCGGATCGTGATGGAGCTCGAGATCGGGGTCGTCGGCGGCGAGGAGGACGGCGTCGACAACGAGATCAACGAGAAGCTGTACACGACGCCGGGTGACGCGCTGCGGACCGTCGAGGTGCTCGGGACGGGCGAGAAGGGCCGCTACCTGCTGGCGGCGACGTTCGGCAACGTGCACGGCGTCTACAAGCCGGGCAACGTGCAGCTCAAGCCGTCGATCCTCAAGGAGATCCAGGAAGAGGTGGGGCGCAAGGTCGGCAGGGAGAAGCCGTTCGACCTGGTGTTCCACGGCGGCTCGGGCTCGAGCCTGGAGGAGATCCGCGAGGCGCTGGACTTCGGCGTGGTGAAGATGAACGTCGACACCGACACGCAGTACGCCTTCACCCGGCCGATCGCCGACCACATGTTCCGCAACTACGACGGCGTGCTCAAGATCGACGGCGAGGTCGGCAACAAGAAGCAGTACGACCCGCGGGCCTATGGCAAGTTGGCCGAGAACGGCATGGCAGCCCGGGTCGTCGAGGCCTGCGAGGACCTCCGCAGCGCCGGCACCTCGGTCGGCACCTCCTCCTGACCCCCGCCGCCCGGCCAGCTCCCGCCGATTCGACCACGTTAGGTAGGCGGGAGGGGACGACAACAGGCCGGTAGACCTGTTGTCGTCCCATTGCACCTGTTGCGGCGACCCCGCGGCCAGCGGTCTTGAGCAGGCACGGCCGGGCACCCCCTGTGGATGACGCGACTCAGCCGCGACTCATCTCGGTCATGCTCTGCGGATGTCACGTGCTGCTCACTTCGCGCCAGCCCCCGGGCTGCGCGCGGTCATGGCCCGGCAGAACGGCCTCTTCACAGCGCAGCAGGCTTACTGCGCCGGCCACAACTTCGGCGAGATCCAGCATCTGCGTGAACGCCAGGCCCTGCATTCGGTACGTCGGGGCGTCTACGCATTTCGCGAGACCTACCTCAGCCTCGATGAACTAGCTCGGCACGCGACTGACGTCCGTGCGGTGCTGCTGAAGGTCCACCAACCGACGACGATCAGCCACGAGTCAGCGGCCGTCCTCGCCGACCTCCCCCTGCTGCGCCCTAAGCTTCACCTGGTCCACGCAACCCGCCCCGAGCTCCGCGCCAGCCGACGCGAGGCCGGAGTCCATCACCATCCCGGTTCGCTTCCTGCCTCGCACGTGCGCGAGCTCGGCGCGATCGCGCTGACGGCCGATGCCCGGACGGCCGTCGACATCGCCCGCACCAACGACTTCGCGCGCGGCCTGGCGGCCGTCGACTCGGCTCGCCGGGCGGGGACGAGCGCCGCCGAGCTGCAGGCCGCCCTGGAGTTCTGCTCGTCGTGGCCGGGCGCACGGGGCGCCTCCCGAGCAGTCACGTACGGCGACCCGCGCGCGGCGAATCCCGGCGAGAGCTGGTCGCGGGCGGTGCTCATCGACAATGACCTGGCGCCCACCGACCTGCAGTTCGCCGTACACGATGAACGGGGGCTCATCGGCTACACCGACGTCGCGTGGCGCGATCGCCTCACGGTGGGTGAGTTCGACGGGCGGCACAAGTACGCCGTCCTGCCCGGCGCGGACGCCGACGGAGCGGCCCGCATCCTCTGGGAGGAGAAGCTGCGCGAGGACCGGTTGCGGGCTGCGGGCTTCGAGGTGGTGCGGTGGACGTGGGCCGATCTGTACCGGCCGGCTGAGCTGCTGATGCGGCTGTCTGCGGCCTTCGCCCGCGCCGCCGTACGGCACTCTCGCGGTGCCTGACGCCGCTTCGACCCCCCAAGTCTGGGCCGCCGCACCAGGCCGAATAGGACAACAACAGGCGTAGAGGCCTGTTGGCGTACCACCTCGCCTACCTAACGTGGTCGAATCAGCGCATGAGTGGACACCAGAACTTGCTAGGGGGGCCGGAGCCGACGCTGCTGCCGACCGACCCCGTCGCCGCGCTGATCGCGGAGGGCGGGTCGGCCCGGGACCTCGCGGCGCAACATCCGACCTCGAGCCTCGCGTGGGCCGTGCTCGCCGAGGATGCCCTGCAGGCCGGTGAGACGGTCGCCGGCTACGCCTACGCCCGCACCGGCTACCACCGCGGCCTCGACGCCCTGCGCCGCAGCGGCTGGAAGGGGTACGGCCCGGTCCCGTGGGAGCACGAGGCCAATCGTGGCTTCCTTCGCGCGCTGGCGGCGCTCGGCCAGGCCGCGGCGGCGATCAGCGAGGACGACGAGGCGCAGCGCTGCCGCACCTTCCTGCAGGACAGCAGCCCCACCGCCGCGGCACAGCTGGGTACCTCGACCGGCTGACCGGCCGCGACGATGCGCTCCAGGCGGGCATGACGGCCGTCCGCCGTCTACTGTGATGCACCCCGACCAGGGAGGTACGACGGTGGGCGACCCGCTCGAGCAGGTGCTGCGCCGACGGCTGGAGGTCGTCATCGGCACGCCCTTCACCGAGGGCAACACGTTGACCGTGCTGCGCAACGGCGACCAGATCTTCCCGGCCATGCTCGAAGCGATCCGCGGCGCGCAGAGCACCGTCGACCTGATGACGTTCGTCTACTGGCGCGGCGAGATCGCCGTGGAGTTCGCCAAGGCCATGAGCGACCGCGCGCGTGCCGGTGTCCGCGTGCGGCTGCTCATCGACGCGCTCGGCGGCCGGCTCATCGAGAAGAGCCTCGTCGACGACATGGACCGTGCCGGTGTCCACGTGGAGTGGTTCCGCAAGCCGCTGCTCAAGTCGCCGTTCAAGTCCAACCACCGGCTGCACCGCAAGGTGTGCGTCGTCGACGGCCGCGTCGCCTTCACCGGCGGGGTCGGCATCGCGGAGGAGTGGTGCGGCGACGCGCGCAACGAGAGCGAGTGGCGCGACACGCATCTGCGGGTCGAAGGCCCGGCGGTCGACGGTCTGCAGTCGGCGTTCATCCAGGACTGGGCCGAGTCCGGCCAGCCGCTGTATGACGAGCGGGACGAGTTCCCCGAGCAGGAGCAACAGGGTTCCTCGACCGTGCAGATCGTCCGCGGCTCGGCTTCACTCGGCTGGGACGACATGCAGTCGGCCTTCCACGTCATGCTCGACTCGGCCCAGGAACGGCTGCGGCTCGCGACGGCCTACTTCGCGCCCGACGACGACTTCCTCCGCGTGCTGTGCGAGGCGCCGCAGCGAGGCGTCGAGGTAGATCTGCTGCTGCCCGGCCCGCACGCGGACAAGCGCGTCTGTCAGCTCGCGAGTGAGGCGGCGTACGCGCGACTGGTCGGCTGCGGGGTGCGCGTCTGGACGTTCCAGCCGTCGATGATGCACGCCAAGGTGATGACGGTCGACGGGGCTGCCGCGGTCGTCGGGTCGTCGAACTTCAACCGGCGCTCGCTCGACCACGACGAGGAGGTGGTGCTGATCGCCCTCGACACCGACCTCGTCGCCACCCTCGACGAGCACCTGGACGACGACTTCGCGCGCAGCGAGCGGATCGACCTGTCGCGTTGGGAGAACCGCTCCGCTCCGCAGCAGGTGCTGGAGAGGGCCACCAAGCCGATCCGCCGCTGGCTCTGAAGCCGAACGCCCGGACAGCCCAGCCGTCAGGTGAGCAGCGACCAGGCGGCCGGCTGGATCGTCCAGGTGCGCGAGGAGACCGGGCCCTCGAGCTCGCCGTCAGCGTTCAGCGGGAACGCCTCGCCGCGCACCGTCACCGACCGCGCCCGCGTCGTCGTCACGTCGTCGCGCTCGACGTGTCCGCCTTCGCGCATGGAGATACCGAAGCCCAGTCGCGCCAAGGGCCCGGTCGAGGTCGCGACGACGACGTCCAGCCAGCCGTCGTCGGGCTCGGCCTCCGGGGCGAGCTCGGCGCCGCCACCGATGCTGCGGCCGTTGGCGACGCCCACCATCAGCACCGGTGAGCCCTCGTGCACGACGGCACCGTCCGCCTCCACCGTGAGGTCCCACCCGGATGCTCGGACCCCCGCGGCGGCACTCCCGACGGCGTACGCCGCCTTGCCCAGCCGGTCCTTGAGCTCCGTGGCCCGCTCGGCCGCCTCGGCGCCCACACCGACGTGCACCGCGTTGACCGCCGCGCCGTCCGCGTCGTCGACGATCAGGTCCAGCGTCCGGGGTCGGTGCCGGAGCAGCACCTCGGCAGCCGCCCGTGGGTCGAGCGGCAGCCCGAGCGTGCGGGCCAGGTCGTTGCCGGTGCCGAGCGGCAACAGGCCGAGGGGGTCGTCCGGGGAGAGCTCGCCGCGCGCCCGCAGCCGGCCGACCGCCAGGTGCAGCGAGCCGTCGCCGCCGAGGAGCACCAGGGTCCGCCCGTCACGTCGGGCGAGCAGGTCGTCGAGCTCCTCGGGCGAGCCGGACTGCTCGACGCGCACGTCGGCCCCTGCGCGGAGCACGTCCAGGGCGGCCGCGAC
>JAVEDJ010000109.1 GCA_030841025.1 Actinomycetota bacterium | reverse complement strand
AGGTTCTTGGCTTCCAGGTCGTTGAGCAGCCCGACGATGTTCGTCCCGTCCATCTCGAGTGTGCCGGCGAGCGCCTGCTGGGTGCTGCCGCCGCCTTCGCGTAGCACCGTCAGCGCCACCATGTGGCGCGGCCGCAGGCCCAGGGGGGCCAGCACCGCCTCGGACCGCAGGCGCATCCGGCGCGCTAGGTGATCAAGCAGGGCACCCGAGTGCTGTGCCGTCTGGGTGACCTCGGGCTGCGCCGTCATGCGGGCAAGTGTAGCCCTTTACATCATCGACTGCTGTGATATAAATGATTGATGTTCTACAAATCATCTATGTCGAGGAAGCGATGTGACACGCATGGGTGACTACGGGCACGACCTGGAGTTCGGTGTCTTCATCGAGCCGGTCGCCCGGTCCGCGGACCAGGTGGTGGGCCTGTCGGTGCTCGCCGAAGACGTCGGGTACGACCTGGTCTCGTTCAACGACCATCCCTACTCCCCGCGGTCCTTGGACGCGTTGGCTCTGATGTCGTTCGTGGCGGCGCGGACCGGTCGGGTGCGGCTGGCGGCCAACGTGTTGAGCTTGCCGCTTCGGCCGCCGGCGGTGTTGGCGCAAGCGGTCGCGAGCCTGGACATTCTGAGTCACGGGCGCGCCGAGCTCGGCATCGGCGCAGGCAGCGCCTGGGACGGGATCGAGGCGATGGGCGGCCGGCGCCTCGATCCGGGCGACAGCGTGGAAGCCCTCGAAGAGGGCATCCGGGTGATCCGCGCGCTCTGGGACGCCGGTGTGCCGGGCGGCGCGACCTTCGAGGGCAACCACTACCGGCTGGCCGGCGCCCTCCGAGGGCCGGCGCCGGTGCACGACATCGGCATCTGGGTGGGCGCGTTCAAGCCCCGGATGCTGCGGCTGGTCGGCCGGCTCGCCGACGGGTGGTGGCCCACCGCCGCCGGACTCAACCCCGGCGACCTCACCGCGGGCAACGCCGTGATCGACGCGGCTGCCGCCCGAGCCGGGCGCGAACCCGACACGATCCGGCGGCTGCTGAACCTGGGGGTCGTGGACGCGCCCGCGCGCGAGACGGCCACCGAGCTCGCCCGGCTCGCGCTCGATGACGGGATCGGGACCTTCATCGTGACCGCCAACGATCCGGGTGCGATAGCGGACTTCGCCGCCGAGGTGGCGCCCCGTGTCCGGGAGGCGGTCGAGCAGGCGCGGCTACGCGGGCCGGCCGCCGCACCTGCGGCCGCGGGATCGGTCGCGGTCGCCAGCAGCCCGCCCACCGAGGCGGAGCAGGCGGCGCCCGGCGAGTCCGAGGACGAGCAGTTGGGAGTGACGCCGACACCGGACGACGCGATCCGGCTCAGCGACCGGGCCGCCTGGGACGAGACGACACGGCCGCGGCGGGACCAAACGGGCCCGGCGGTGACCTACACAGACCAGGGACGCCGCGCCTCGCAGCAGCTGATCGCGGTGCACGACCTGCTCCGGAACGAACTGTCGGACCTGCGGCACATCCTGCGGCAGGTACGCGACGAGGCCATCCAGTCCGAGGACGCCAGAGCGGCCCTCAACGAGATGGCGCTGCGCCAGAACGACTGGACACTCGGCACGTTCTGCGCCCGCTACTGCAGTGTCGTGGCCCAGCATCACGGCGCCGAAGACGCCGCCGTGTTTCCGCACCTGGCGCACCGCGAACCCCAGCTCACACCGGTGATCGACCGGCTGACCCAGGAGCACCTGGTCATCCACGACGCCATCCAGGAGGTCGACCGAGCCCTGGTCCAGCACATGGCACGACCGGAGAACCACGACGCCATCCAAGCCGCGATCGACTACCTGACCGACGCCCTGCTCTCGCACCTCGCCTATGAGGAACAGGAGCTGGTGGAGCCACTGGCCCGGCTCGGGTTCTACCCCAACCAGGTCCCCGTCACGAGCTGACGCCCGTCAGCCAGGACATCGCGCTCGCCCGAACTGGACAAGGGCAGCGAACTCACCATCAAGAAGGGAAACGACATGGCGCATCTGCTGCACATCGACTCAAGCATCCAAGGTGATAGGTCGGTCAGCCGCAGGCTCACCGCGCGCGCCAGGGACGTCTGGCGCGCTGCGCACCCCGGAGGCACCGTGACCTACCGGGACCTGGGCAGCAATCCCCTCCCGCACTTCGACGCGGCCACCGGCCTAGCCCGGCTAGTGCCGCCCGAGCTGCGCACCCGGCTCAGGCCGGCTCGTGGGCGCTGACCGAGGAACTGGTCAACGAGATCAAGGAAGCCGACAGCATCCTGCTGGGACTTCCGCTGTACAACTTCGGGCCACCCAGCAGCGTCAAGACCTGGGTCGACCACCTCATCGCGCCCGGACTGTCCCTCGATTCCGAGACCAAAGCCCCCCTGCTCGGCGGCCGCGATTTCGTCGTACTCGCCAGCCGCGGCGGCGGCTACGCCGAAGGCACACCCCGACACGGGTGGGACCACGCCGAACCATGGCTTCCGCACGCCATCTCCCTCACCGGCCTGGTGCCGCGCTTCATCACCGCCGAGCTCACCCTCGCCCACACAAATCCGGCGATGGCCGAACTGATCCCACTGGCCGAGAAGAGCCTCGCCGAGGCCGAGCGCGACATCGACGACCTGTGGACCCCGGCCCCGGTATGGGCCTAACGAGTTCCCGCGGCGGCACCACCACCTAGGCGAAGCCGCCACCACGCACCGCCGGTTGACGCCGCGTCCGCCCTTCCTACGGCGACCGTCGTCACCGGGGGCACATCTGTTCCATCAACTGCTGACTCCCCACCGGAGTGCAAAATGGCAATCAACTCTCCCACCGCGCCGGCTACCGCCGCGCCCTCCCCCCGACGCCGGCTGCTGCCACACGGACACCCCGGCCTCGTCCTCACCCTCATCCTGTCCGTCCAGCTGATGGTCGTGCTGGACGCGACGATCGTGAACATCGCGCTGCCCGACATCCGCACGGCGCTGCACTTCTCCCCCACCAGCTTGTCCTGGGTGATCAACGCCTACACGCTGAGCTTCGGCGGGCTGCTGCTGCTCGGCGCCCGCGCCGGCGACATCCTTGGCCGACGGCGCACCTTCCTCAGCGGCATCGCCCTGTTCACGCTCGCCTCGCTGGCCGGCGGCTTCGCCGCATCGTCCGGTCAGCTGCTCGCCGCCCGCGCCGTGCAGGGCATCGGAGCCGCGTTGGCCTCGCCGTCCGCGCTCGCCCTGCTCATGACGATGTTCCCGCAGGGGCGTGAGCGCACCCGCGCCATCGGCCTCTACACCGCGGTGTCCATCGGCGGCAGCGCCGTCGGGCTCATCGCCGGCGGCATGCTCACCCAGTGGGCCTCCTGGCGCTGGGTGCTGTTCGTCAACGTCCCGATCGGGGTGGCCGTCATCGCCCTGTCGCTGCTCGTGCTGCCCGAAACGCCACGCCGCTCGGGTCGCTTCGACCTCACCGGCGCGCTGACCTCGACGATCGGCATGGCCGCGCTCGTCTACGGCTTCGTGCACGCAGCCACCAACGGATGGGCGGACACCACCACGATCGCGTCGCTCGCCGCCGGCGTGGTGCTCCTGGTCGCATTCGTGCTCACCGAGCTGCGGGCGTCCTCCCCGATCACCCCGCTTCGGTTGTTCGCCGACCGGAACCGCAGCACCTCCTACCTCGCGCGCCTGCTGCTCGTCGCCGGGATGCTGGGGATGTTCTTCTTCCTCACCCAGTTCCTGCAGAACGTGCTCGGCTACAGCCCGCTCAAGACCGGCGTCGCCTTCCTCCCGCTGACCGGCATGCTGTTCCTGGCCACGACGCTTAGCGCACGCGTGCTCGTGGAGCGGCTCGCCAGCCGGGCACTGATCGCCGGTGGCATCACCCTCTCGACGGGCGCGC
>JAVEDJ010000014.1 GCA_030841025.1 Actinomycetota bacterium | reverse complement strand
CGCTCGGGCACGACCTCGACAGTGCCGCCACCGGTGACCGACGCCGCGCCCTCGCGCATCGCAGCCAGGATGGCGAGCGGGTCCTCCGAGCGCGGGTTGTCGCTGGTGAGCACGGCGATGTCGGCGTCCCGGGCGGCGATCGCGCCCATCATCGGCCGCTTGTAGGGGTCGCGGTCACCGCCACAGCCGACGACGACGAGCAGCCGACCGTCGGCCGAGCCGACCAGGGCGCGTGCCGTGACGAGCAGCCGCTCGAGCGCGTCCGGGCTGTGCGCGTAGTCGACCAGCGAGAGGAAGGGAGCCCCCACGTCCACCCGCTCCATGCGACCAGGAACGCCGTGGCAGGCCTGCACGCCGGCGGCCGCGACGTCGGCGTCGACGCCGGACGCCACCAGCGCGACCACGGCGAGTGCGGCGTTGTCGACGTTGAAGGCACCCGGCAGCGCCGTGCCCGCGTCGACGGCTGCACCCGAGGGGCCGAGGAGCCGGAACCGGCTGCCCTCCCCTGCCAGGGCCACGTCCACGACGCGCCAGTCGGCGCCTTGCCGACCCTCCGGAGACACCGTCACGACCGGAACCCCGGCCGCGCGGCTGAGCCCGGCCAGGCGCTCGCCGTACGGGTCGTCGGTGTCGATGACCGCCCGCCGCGCCCGCTCGGGCGTGAACAGGCTCGCCTTGGCCTGGAAGTACGACTCGACATCGGTGTGGAAGTCCAGGTGGTCCTCGGAGAGGTTGGTGAACACCGCGACGTCGTACGTCGTGCCGTCGACCCGCCCCATCGCCAGCGCGTGGCTGGAGACCTCCATCGCCACGGCCTCCACGCCCCGCTCACGCATCACCGCGAGCAGCGCCTGCAGGTCGGTCGCCTCCGGCGTCGTCCGCACGCTCGGCACCACCGCGTCGGCGATGCGCGTCTCGATCGTGCCGACCAGCCCGGTGGCCCGACCGGCCGCGCGCAACCCGGCCTCGAGGAGGTACGCAGTGGTTGTCTTGCCGTTGGTGCCAGTCACCCCGAACGTCGTGAGGTCGCCGGCCGGCTCCCCGTAGATCCAGGCAGCGAGGTGGCCGAGCACGCGGCGCGGGACGTCGACGACGTACGTCGGCAGGCCGGCCTGCTCGGCGGCCGATGACCCTTCGGGGTCGGTCAGGCAGGCGACGGCGCCCGCCTCCCGGGCCGCGTCGGCGAACCGGGCCCCGTGCGTGCTTCCGCCGGGGAGTGCCGCGTAGAGGTCGCCGGGCTGGACCGCCCGGGAGTCGTGGGTGACCCCGGTGACGACGGCGTCCGGGGCACCGGGCGGCACGGCGGCACCGAGGTGCTCGGCCAGCTCAGCGAGCGTGCGCCGGAAGGGTCTCCGGGGCCGCAGGGAGTGCGGGCCGGAGAGGTCTGACACGGCTGCGAGGCTACCTGTCAGCGTGACAGGACCGGGAGGGCGGCAGGCCTGGTACCGGTCGGCGGGATGCGCTGCGCCTCGAGGGCGAAGGACATGACGTCCTTGAAGACCGGTCCGGCGTTGACCCCACCGCCGATCGCCGACCGGGGGGCCTGCAGCGTGACGGCCACCACCAGGTCGGGCCGGTCGACGGGGGCCAGCCCGATGAACGACATCGTGTATCCGCGGTAGCAGCCGCAGGCGGGGTCGAAGCGCTGCGCCGTGCCCGTCTTTCCGCCGACCCGGTAGCCCGGGACGCGCGCCAACGGCGCCGTACCGCCCTTGCCGGTCACTGCCTCCATCATCAGCCGCACGGTCTGTGCCGTCCTGGCCTTCACCACCCGGGTCTTGCTCGAGGCCGGCGCGGCGTGCACGCTGCCGTCCGGGCCGGTCGTCGCGGCGACGAGCCGCGGCGTGACCCGCACCCCGTCGTTGGCGATGGTCCCGATGACCGAGGCCATCTGCACGGTGTTGACCGAGTAGCCCTGGCCGAACGCCATCGTGTAGCCGCTGGTGGCCGACCACTGGCTGGGCTTGAGCAGGTCGCCGGTCGCCTCGCCCGGCAGACCCAGGCCGGTGGGGTGGCCGATGCCGAACCGGTCCAGGTAGGGGTAGAGCTTCTTGAGGCTGCCCAGCCGCTCGGCCGCCTTGATCGTGCCGATGTTGCTCGACTTGGCGATCGTGCCGGCGTAGGTCAGGTGCTGGGTCTTGTGGTCCTCGAAGTCCTTGAAGCACTTGCCGGCGCGGCACAGGCGGTTGGGCACCGTGATCGGGGTCTGCGGCGTGATCTTGCCCTCCTCGATCAGCGCGGAGGCCGTGATGACCTTGCCGGTGCTGCCCGGCTCGTACGGCTCGGTGAGCGCCCGGTTGCCACGGGCCGCGGGCTTGGCGGCGCCCGGCTTGTTGGCGTCGAAGGTCGGCACCGTCGCCATCGCCAGCAGGTCCCCGGTGTGCGGGTCGAGCACGATCACGGTGCCGCTCTCGGCGGACGTGGCCTTGACCGCCTTGGCGATCGACTTCTGCGCGACCCACTGGATGTCGCGGTCGATCGTGAGCCGGACGTCGGTACCTGGTACGGCGTCGCGCTGCGCGTCCGCGCCGCTCGGGATCCGGCGCCCACCGGCCGACAGCTCATAGGTGGCCGTGCCGTCGCGGCCCGCGAGGATCTTGTCGAGGCTGTACTCCAGGCCGCCGAGGCCCGTCCCGTCGGACCCGACGAAGCCGACGATGTTCGCCCCGGTCTGGCCGCCCGGGTAGATGCGCTTGCTGGTCTTCTGACCGAAGATGCCCGGCAACCCGGTCGTGTCCGGCAGGTTCAGCTCGCCGACCGCACGCCAGGTCGCAGGGGTGACCTCCTTGGCGACGTAGACGAAGCGCTTGGTGCCGGTGAGCCTGGCCTGCAGCGTCGCGGCGTCCATGCGGAGCACGGGTGCGAGCGCACGCGCCTCGGCGGCGGGGTCGGACACCAGGGTCTGGTCGGCCGTGATGTTGACGGCCGTGACCGTCGTCGCCAGCGCAACGCCGTCGCGGTCGGTGATGGTGCCGCGATCGGCTGGGAGCACGGCCTGGCGCAGCCGTCCCTGCTCCGCCGCGGACGCGTACGTCGTGGCGTCGAGCCCTTGCAGCTGCACGAGCCGCCCGGCGAAGAGGGACAGCACGACGAACAGCAGCAGTACGGCGCCGCGCAGCCGCCGATGGGTGTCGGCGAGGCGCAGCTCGGCTGGAGGCGCGGGGTGGCGGGCGCGAGCCGGGCGACGGGACGCGGGCCGGCCAGGGTGGGCCGGACGCGGCCGTGGCCCCGCCGTCCCCGGACGGGGCCGGACCGGGCGGCGCGACGGCGGCGACGGCGGGCGGGAGAGCATCAGTTCGGACTGCCTGAGCTGCTCGGCGAGGGTGAGGCGCCGGCGGCTGGCGCGCCCGACGGCGTG
>JAVEDJ010000380.1 GCA_030841025.1 Actinomycetota bacterium | reverse complement strand
ACCCTCGCTGATGGTGTCGCTGACGAGCAGTCCGTCGATACGGTCGGCCAGGGCTCGCGTGTCGAAGCGGTCTTGCAGCGACCGGCTGCCGCCGTGGAACCCGGAAGGCATGTGTCCTCCTGTCGAGGCGACGCCCCCTGACAGTCGAACTCGATCCCAGAAGCCGATCTCCTGCGCGTTCCGCCGCCGCGATCATCGCGGCATGTGCGGATGCTCCTGGGCGGGCTATGGCGCCGGCTGGGTGGGCGCTGTTGCGTCCCGCGACGACGGTGTGGAAGGAAGTGCCAATGACCTTCCCCGGTGACCCGCCCGAGCAGCCCGCGCAGGGGGCAGGCGGGCGGATTCCGCTCGGGGAGGCGACTCGTGCCTGGTTCGCGATCTCCTTGCAGACCTTCGGCGGTCCGGCTGGGCAGATCGCAGTGATGCAGCACGCGCTGGTAGACGAGAAGCGCTGGATAGGGCAGAAACGATTTCTCCACGCGCTCTCCTTCTGCACATTGCTCCCTGGGCCAGAGGCCCAGCAGTTGGCGATCTATATCGGATGGCTGCTGAATGGGGTGTCTGGTGGGCTGATCGCCGGCGTCCTGTTCGTGCTCCCGGGCGTGCTGGCGCTGCTCGGCCTCTCTGCCCTGTACGTGGGCGCCGGCGACACAGCCGTCGTCACCGCCGTTCTCGCCGCTGTCGCGCCAGCTGTGCTTGTGATCGTCGCGCAGGCGGTGGTCCGCGTCGGCGGTCGAGCACTGGGACATCCCGCACTGGTTGCGCTCGCTGTGGCCGCCTTTGTTGCCTTATCGGTCTTGAAGACGCCGTTCCCGCTGGTGATCGGTGCAGCCGCCGCGATCGGATGGGCGCTCGGGCGCCGGGCGCCCAAGAGCATGAATGATCCCGGTCCCCGTGCTGAAGTGCCCGACGGTCCGACGCCCCTGATCTCGGACGACCACCTGCACACTGAACGCCCAAGCCAGATCCATGCGCTGAAGGTGATCGGCGTGGGCCTGGTGGCGTGGGCAGTCCCAGTGGGGGCGGCTGTCGCACTGGCGGGCCGCGACAGCATCTACGCCGACATGGCGATGTTCTTCACCGGCGCGGCGCTGGTCACCTTTGGGGGCGCCTACGCCGTTCTGGCCTACGTCGCGCAGAAGGCTGTGCAGTACTACGGATGGCTCACGCCCAGCGAGATGATCACCGGACTGGCACTGGCAGAGACCACCCCCGGCCCGCTGATCATGGTCGTCCAGTTCGTGGCCTTCGTCGGCGCCTATCACGACCCGGGGTCCCTCAACCCATGGGTTGCCGCAGTCGTGGCATCGCTCCTCACCACCTGGGTGACCTTTGTGCCGTGCTTCGTGTTCGTCTTCGTGGGCGCGCCCTATGTCGAACGACTCCGCGGCAACCGCGCCCTCTCGGCCGCATTGACGGGGATCATGGCGGCAGTGGTCGGCGTGATCGCAAACCTGGCCATCTACTTCGCCATACACACGCTGTTTCGCGAGGTCAGCACCGTGACCTGGGGGCCGATCCAACTGCAACTACCGGAACTCGGCAGCCTCAAACCACTGTCCCTCACTGTCGCTGCCTTCGCCGGGCTCCTGCTCTTCGGCGCCAGATGGTCCGTGCTGCGCACCCTCGGCGCGTGCGCCCTGGTCGGCCTAGCCGCTGGACTCGTCAAGGTGCTCACGACCTAGTCGAGCCTTCGGTGCCATCAGAAAGTACTGACATCAGCATGGGCGCGCATCGGGCCACCTAGTGAGCCTGCGAGGTTCGGCGACCGGTCGAAGTCCCGCGACTCGGTACGGTGGCACGCGTGCCCATCAAGCTGGAGAACGTCGGCATCGCCGTGCGCGATCTCGAAGCGGCGATCGCCTTCTTCACCGACCTCGGCCTGACCGTCCTCGGCCGTGACACGGTCAGCGGCGAGTGGACCGATACGGCCGTCGGGCTCGACGGCAACCACGCCAACATCGCCATGCTTCAGACGCCTGACGGCAACGGTCGCCTCGAGCTCTTCGAGTACATCCACCCCGACGCGATCGAGACCGAGCCCACCCAACCCAACGAGATGGGCATGCACCGCGTGGCCTTCTCGGTCGACGACATCGACGAGGCCCTCGAGGTCGCCGCACGGCACGGCTGCCACCCACTGCGCGGCGTCGCGAGTTACCAAGACGTCTACAAGCTCACCTACGTCCGCGGCCCCAGCGGCATCCTCGTGATGCTCGCCGAGGAGCTGAACAAGACCTGACTCGGGTCGATTTGGCACTCCTGCCACATCGAGATGAGTTCTCGGCCCGGGACCGGTCTAACCTGCCAGGACCCCGACAGAGGAGGCGCCATGGGCAAGGTCATCGCATCCATCACGACCTCGGTCGATGGCTACGTCACCGGGCCAGACGACGGCCCGGAGTACGGGCTCGGCAAGGGCGGCGAACGGCTGCACTACTGGGTGATGGGCGGCCCGTGGACCTACGACGGCGGCCACGAGTTCGCCATGCACGGAACCGACAAGGAGTTCTACGACGAGCTGGTCTCGACGATCTCGTCCGGCATTGTCGGCCGCGGCATGTACGACGCGGCAGGCGCCTGGGGAGGGACCAATCCGTTTCCCGGGCCACTGTTCGTGCTCACCCACCGCACCGAGGACCAGCCCGCTCCGGAGGCAGGCTTCACGTTCATCTCCGGCCTCGACGACGCGCTGGCCCAGG
>JAVEDJ010000359.1 GCA_030841025.1 Actinomycetota bacterium | reverse complement strand
ACCGCGTGCCCCTGGACGACCTCGTGGGAGCGCCAGAGGTGGGCGACCCGCGAGTTCGGCTCAAGCCGCACCGGGTCAACGGGCGCACCGTCCTGCCACTCACCGGCCAGCCGGGCGGCATGCAGGCATGGAAGATCATCGTCCCCGCCACCAAGACCAAGCCGGAGCCGAAGGCGCACGAGGGCTACGAGTGGCTGTACGTCCTCGCCGGGCGGATGCGCCTCGTCCTCGGCGAGCACGACCTGGTTCTCGGTGCCGGCGAGGTAGCCGAGTTCGACACTCAGGTGCCGCACTGGTTCGGCAGCACCGGCGAGGGCCCGGCGGAAATCCTGAGCATGTTCGGGCCGCAGGGAGAGCGAATGCACGTGCGGGCGAAGTCCCGACAGGAGCGAGCTGTCGCGCGCTGAGCGGGCAGTGGGGTGCGTGGCCGCGAACCTGGCGCCGTTGCTGGATGGCGAAAAGCTCCTCCCCACGTGCCGATAGGGTTAAATCGTTACGGACCTGGTACAACGGTAGGACCGATGGTCTAGGCCATCGGGAGGGGCGGTGGCTCATACAGCCGGGCCACCGTCCCGCACGTTGTCGCAGTGGCTACGCCCCACCGGCAGCAGGATGGTCCGGACAGGCCCACGAGTGCGGCGTCAATGCCACCGTGCGTACGGCGATGCCTGGGCGAGATCGGGTTGTCGCCTGGGGGCCCCGGTGGCGAGTTCGCGTTCGCGGCGTGATGGTGACAGTCGCCGGTTCGGCTACGAGCCGTGAAACCGCAGGATGACGAGGGCGGTGTCGTCCGTGACGTCAGCCCGGGTCAGCATCGTGTCGGCGAGCTCGTCCAGCGAGCCCGTCGGGTCGAACGCGGCGAGGTCCGCCGCTATCGTCGCGATCCCGGCGGCGAGCGGGATGCTGCGGGACTCGACGAGTCCGTCGGTGTAGGCGACCAGGAGCGTGCCGGGTGGGAATGGGACGGTGATCTCGGCATAGCCACCGACCCCGACGCCCAGCGGCGCGCCGGGCGGCGCGGCGACCTGGGCGACTTCACCGGTGGGATAGCGCACGAGCAGCGGAGGATGCCCGGCGTTGGCGATCCGCAGTACCCCACCGCCGGCGGGCTCGAAGATGGCGTAGGCCGCAGTCGCGAACTTCGGCGGCATCGCCTCGTGCGCGTCGGCCCCGACCTGCACGATCTCCTCGACCTGGGCGTCGAGCACGGTGAGGATCCTGCCCGGGCCGAGGTCGGCGTGCGCGGCGGCGCGCATCCCGGACCGGGCCTGGCCCATCAGCACGGCGGCGGGGACACCGCGACCGGAGACGTCTCCGACGCCGATGCCGATGCGGCCGTCGCCAAGGTGATGGACGTCCCACCAGTCGCCGCCGACCTCGACGTCGCCGCTGCCGGCAACGTAGCGGGCGGCGACGTCAAATCCGGGCAGCGCCGGCGGAATGCTCGGCAGTAGGGCCCGTTGCAGGTTCAAGGCGATCTGACGCTGCTGCTGGTAGCTGCGCAGGTGCGCGATCGCGGCACCTGCCCGCGCGGTCACGTCCTCCAGGAACGCGACGTCAGTCTGCTGGTAACCCTTCCGGTCACCCGCCGCGAGCAGCAGCAGCGCACCGGCCAGCTCGCCGGCCACGACCAGCGGGACCACCGCGATGGTGTGGCCGGCAACGGCGGCGAGCCAGGCGGCACCCGGGCGGTCGGTCGTGTCCTGGGGGAGAGCCGCGACGTCGATGAGCACCGTCTGGCCGGCCGCGAGCGCGGCGTCCCACGGTGTCGGGCCTTCTCGTGGCGACGGCGGCGGCGGCGGGCCGGCGGTCGCCGCCAGCCCTGGCTGAAGGGCGAACGCGACGGCCGTGCTCGCCGGCGGACGGCCACCCTCGGGAGGCGCCGCCGCAGTGATGTAGACAACCGCGAGATCCGCGACATCCGGCACGAGACGGTCGGCCAGGGTCTGCAACGCGGCATCGGGATCGACGCCGGTGCTCATCCCTTCGGTGATCTCCGCGACCAGTCGTGCCCGGGCGACGGACTGCTCGGCGCGGACCTCACCAGTGACGTTCACTGCCGTCATCACGATCCCGCGGTGCGGCGGCCCGTCACCCAGTGGCGCGACGACGTAGTGCAGCACGAGCTCGTCGCCGGCGACGTCCCGGACCTCTACCTCGCGGCGGTCCAGCTCCAGCACCTCGCCGGTCTCCAACACTCGGTCCAGCATGGGCAGGGAGCCCGTTCCGAGCTCGCGCCAGGCGACGTTCAGCGGAACCCCGTAGCGCCGCTGCCCGAACACCCGGGCAGACGCGGCGTTCTGGTAGGTCAACAGGTGCTGGGGCCCCCATGTCACGCTCACCAGGGCCGGCGAGGTCTCCCACGCGACCTCCGTTGCCGCGAGGACGTCTCGGACAGGGGGCACTGTCGTGGCTGCATCCTCCGCCGCGGTACCCGGGGTCCAGGGGTTCACAGGCGACGGTACCGCGCCGCGGCCCGAGAGCTGGCTGGTTCCCGGAAAGTCTGGCGCGCACCGGCCTCCTCCTTCTCAGTGAGGCGCCGGGGATGGTCGCGGCCCCTGCGCCTTAGCTTCGGCCGGCGCCAGGACGATGTCGAACCGGGCCTGCGACCAGGTCCGCGCACCGAGCTCGCGGCCGTCCGGTGTGGGCGTCCCAGCCGCCTGCTCGAGGAAGTCCTTGACGAGCGACTCCTTCACCCCGAAGACGCTGTCCCTGTCGAGAAGCTCGTCGCCTCGGACGAAGATGTGGGTCACCAACGTACGGAAGCCCGGCGCCGTCACCATGAAGTGGAGGTGGGACGCCCGCATGGGCGAGCGTCCGACTGCGTCGAGCATCCGGCCGACCGGCCCGTCATGGGGGATCGGGTAGGGAGTGGGGGTGATGCCCCAGAACGAGTAACGGCCTTGCTCGTCGGTGAAGAGATGGGCGCGTGCCGCGACCCGGTCGTCGCCGTATTGCACGTCATAGAAGCCGTGCTCGTCGGCCTGCCACACCTCGATCTTCGCTCCCGGGAGGGGAGTGCCGTCGACGGCGGTGACGGTGCCCTCGAGCCAGCACGGCTCGCCGGCGACGCCGAAAGAGATGTTGCCACCTATCTCGACCTCCGGACTGTCGTCCATGAAGAACGGCCCGAAGACAGTCGCCTCGGTCGCGTCGGCATAGGCCTCGTTGTTGATCGCGACGGTCTGCATGGAGACACCGAGGGTGTCGGACAGCAGGATGAATTCCTGGCGCCGCTCGTCTGTGAGGTGACCGACCGCGGTGAGGAAGTCGATGCCCTGCTTCCACTCGTCCTCGGTAAGCCGTACATCGCGCAGGAACGCGTGCAGGTGTTGGACCGCGGATCGCATGATCTGCTTCAGTCGCGCGTCGGGCGCGCCGTCGAAGGAGGCGAGCACCCGGTCGAGGAGTTCCTCCTCCCGCGCCCGCTGCTCGGGTGACACGTCGCTCGTTGTGCCGGTGACGCTGTCGACACTCATCGCGGTTCTGCTCCTTCCCACGCGCTGCGCAGCAGCCGCGTGAGCTCGTCAGGCGTCACGTTCGCCGGGTTGCTCTCGGGCATGACCAGCAGGATGGCCTCGACCGCGTCGGGGATCTGGGACTCTTCGAAGCCATAGTCGCGCAGCGCCATGGGTGCGTTGATGCGTTGCCTCAGCGCCTGCATGCCACCCAGGGCGGTCGCGCTGCCGAAGGCAGCGGCGATCCGCCGCTCCGCCGCCGGCGCGGCGGGCGCGTTGAGGGCCAGGACGTAGGGCAGGACCACGGCGTGCACCGGTGCGTGCGGCAGGTCGTAGCGCCCGCCCAGGACGTGGCAGATCTTGTGGTGCAGGCCCGAACCAGCCGAGGCGAACGCGACGGCGGACAGGTACGCGCCGTACAGCGACTGCTCGCGACCCGGCAGCCCCTCGGGGTCCGCTACCACCAGCGGCAGACCGGCGTCCAGGGCCCGGATCCCCTCGGCTGCGAGGGCGGTGTTGATCGGGTCGGCGCTCGGAGCCCACATGGAGTCGACGCAGTGCGCGAGCGCGTTGAGGCCCGAAGCGACGCTCAGGTCCACGGGCAGCGACAGCATCAGGCCGGCGTCGTACACCACCGCGCGCGGCAGCACCCTCGGGTCCACCCCGGTCGTTTTGCGGGCGCCCTCGGTCAGTCCCCACACATTGGTCGCCTCGGACCCGGCGTACGTCGTCGGCACGGCGACCACCGGGAGACCCGAGGTGAGTGCCACCGCCTTGGCGAGGCCCGTGGTCGACCCTCCTCCGACGCTGACGATGGCGTCGACGTCGTGTGCGGCCGCCGCCGCCCGGGCACGCTCGGCCACGGGGACCGGGACGTGCATGACGACGTCGTCATGGATAAGGGCGACAGGGACGTCGGCCGTGACCCTCTTCGCCAGGTCGGCCTCGGCCGCCGCCGCGATAACCATCACCTTCGTGGCACCCAGGAGAGCGATTTCCTCGCGCACTCCCTCCGCCGCGGCGTCCGAGGCGAATCGAACCCGCTGGCCGAGTGTCTCGTGCTCGAAGCGCATGCTCATGCGCATGCTGGCACCGTCGGCCCAAAGATCGCGGCGAGGGCGTCACGCGTGGCCCGCTGGTTGGTGATGTGCGCCCGCAGCGTGTTCGCGGTCCATCGGAGTTTTGCGATCCCGATGTTCGGGACGTCGAGTGTCGCGAGGAGGAGCGCTGAGGACGCCCCTGCCGGGCCGGAACCCACGATGAGCACGTCGGTCTCGACCACCGTCGAGTCCGGGAGCTCCCTCTCCTTCTGACCGTCGTCAAAGATTGGCATCGGCCCGTCACCTCCTCCCGGGGCCGGTCGAACGCCGACGCCGCGAGCTCCAGTGTCCGGAGGCACGGCGGCGGCGTCCACGTCTGACGACCATCTCGGCGCGAACCCGAAGACATGGCCGGATCGACGCAGGCCCTCGTCTGATCAGGTCGTGACCTCCATCAGTGGTGCCCGGTGTCAGCTTCCCGAGGCCAGAGGCCGCCAGCGCATGATTGGTTCCAGCTCACCGCTGTCAGCCGCGACCGGGTTCGCGGTGCTGGCGCTCATGCGCGAACCTAGGAGTCCCCGCCCGTGGCGTTGGCCCACCAGTTGACCAAGTCGCCGGCGAGCCGCACCTCGCGCGCCGGATCCGGGGACAGGCGCCAACGGTCACGCATCTCGTTCATGAGCCACGCAGCGATCGCCTTCGCATCGGCACCTTGATGAAGCTGATGCATGAGCGGGCTCATGAGGGAGTCGTACTCGGTTCCGGCTTCAGGAGAGCCCGCCACGCCGATGGGGTCCCAAGCCAGCAGCACCTCACGCAGCTGCCGCTGGAGCAGACGAGTGCGCTGTCTGTTCCCTGGGTTACCCGGATCCCAGCGGTCATCCGTCTGCCAACTCACCCCCGCATAGTGCCGGACATCGCGCGGCCAGCTGCGGTGGGTCGTCGTGAGCGCTAGGTGCGGGAGACGTGATCGGTCAGCTCCGCTTAGGGCAACGTGGGGGGTGGCAGTGTCGGCAGCGGCAGAGACACCGTGGGGATGGGCACGGGGACGGACGGGAGCGGCAGCGCCGGACGAGGCAACGGCGCCGCCGGTACGGGCACGGGGGCGGCGGGGGCTGCCGGAACGGAATCTCCCCGGTTGGGGTTGTCGCCCCGGGTGGTGGGGGCGCTGTCACCGGGGGTGCTACCAGCTGCGCTGGTGCCGATGCTGCTGCCGCCCCGGCTCAGTGCGACGGGTTCCTTGCTGTGTGAGGTGGTGCGGTGCTTGCCGGTCTTCGCATGCGTGGGGGACACGTCGTCGGGTTCCGTCCCCGCCCTGGCGGGCGTGCCCTCAGCTGCGTCCGCCGGGGCGCCGTCGCCGGGCGCGGCCGTCGGGGTGCCGGCGTCGACGTACACGGCCAGGGGGTCGGAGGCCTTGTGCCCCGGCTCCGCGGGTCGGGTGGAGCTGCCGCGGTCGGGAACGCGCGGGTAGACAGCCAACGTCGTCAGGGTGGCCGCGATCGCGACGACTCCCGCGGCGCCGGTCGCTGCCGCCTTTGGCGAGGGCCGCCGAGGCTTGCGGTGCCGGGCACCGGAACGGCGACTCAACGCGGCGCTCCTCTAGCAGTCGGAGGCGGATGAACTTCGTAACGAACGCCCGAGCCGGCGGTTACGGCAGCAGCCGGATCCGGTCAAGTCCTCAGCCGCTCAGCCGCACCCATGGCCAACGTCGGCTGACCACCGAGCGACTCCCCACGGCCAGCACCATCGCGGCGATGACGGCGTCAGACAGCGGGTACATGACCGCGACCGCCTTCGCCCACGGACTCTCGTGTGAGCGACTCAGCGCCGACTGCAAGACCAACGTCCAGCTGGCGAACAACAAGGACCCGGCGATGACAACCGCGTCCAAGTTGACCCGCAGCCCAGGCAGGCGCCGCGGCGTGCCCCGCGCCAGCTGCACCAGCCCGACCGACGCCGGCAGAGCCCAACCGACGTAGCCGACATCGGCCACCGACGGGAAGGGCTGCGATCCCGATCCACCGCCACACCGGAGATGAGCCGTCCGTTGCGTACGTGGTAGGGCGCGCGAGCTGCCCGAGCAGGGGATCCGGGTGGCCGTCGATATGCCGGGGTCTGGTGCTGCCCGCGGGGCACGTCCTCCGTCATGCCCCGAGACTCCCGCCAGGGACTCGGGGGAGAGGCGCTGGCGGGAGTTCGTGGGATGCCCGCGCCGGCCGAGGGGGGGTTCGGTGGGTGCGGGTTGACCGGAGCGTGCCAGGACACCCGACACCATGGGAATCCATGATCCACTTACTGAGACGACCATGCGGCGATGTCCTCCGCGTCGCACTAACGATCTTGATTCTGCCTTCGTCCTAGCGTGTGCAGGCCGAAGGAGTACACCTAGCCGTCGTCGTCGGGCACTCCCTGGTCCGCCGGACGGTTGTCGCCTGGGGCGTCCTCCGGTCGCGTCCGGCCCTCGGGCGCTCTTCGCCTGGCGAGGGCCCGCCGCTCGGAGATGATGTCGAGCCGGCGCAGCGCATCGGCCCTTCGCAGCTTGCGCTTCATGCCGGCGTCGTACCCCTCACGTGCGGCATTTGATCATCGCCGCGGCCAACTTGAAGCGGACATCTGGACGACGCGGGC
>JAVEDJ010000358.1 GCA_030841025.1 Actinomycetota bacterium | reverse complement strand
CGGGTACGTCGACGGCGCGACGCATGATCCGCGGGTAGATCACGTAGTTCTCGAACTGCTGGTACGCCACGTAGAAGATGACGCACGCGATACCGACTGTCGGCGAGTCGATAAAACCGAGCACCGACACGGCGACCGCGGCAATCGTCGCGCCGACGAGCGGGACGAGGTCGAGCAGTCCGACGAAGACGGCGAGGGCCAACGCATACTGCAGGCCGACGATCGTCAAGAAGAAGTACGACGCGGCCGCGGCGATGAAGGCGACGGTCAGGGCGCCGCTCACGAAACCGCCGATGCGCGCCAGGATCTCGTCGGCAAGCAGCGTGACGCGCTGCCGGCGTGTGGCTGGGATGAGCCGGTAGGCCTGCCGCTTCATGCTCGGCAGAGCGGCCAGGAAGTACAGCGTCATGATGAGCATCGAGAACGCGCTGAAGACGGTGTTGACGACGATGCGACCCACGCCAAGGATGCCGCCGAACACCCGTTGTCCGAGGTCACCGCTCGTGACGTAGCTCTGGGCCCGCTCGATGACGCCGTAGTCATTGTCGAACTGCCGGATCGTCGGGTTGCGGCGCAGGTCGTCAAGCGTGCCGGGGAGATCCTTGACGAAGGAGTTCGTCTGTTCGATGACGGGCGGCACGATGGCGAAGCCGAAGCCGACGAAGGCCGCGATGACGAGGAAGAACACGATCCCGATCGCCATCCCACGGCGCATGCCCCGCTGGACGAACGCCTCCACGACCGGATTCAGGCCGACTGCCAGGAAGAGCGACACCACGATGAGCACGATGACTGAGCGCGCCTCGGCGATGGCCCGAACGATGCCGAGGGCGAGCAGTACGCCGAGGGCGCCGAGGAAACCCACGACGAACGGTGAGTCACGCCGCAGGGGCCGCCCCAGACGGCCGAACTGCTGGTCCGGCTGCGTGCTCCGCTCTGCGTCCTCGCGGGCGGTCTCGGCGTCCTCGCGGGCGGTCTGGGCCTCTTCGCGGGCCGACTCGACGGCCTCGCGCGCGGCCTCGATGTCCTCCCGCGCGGACTCCGCGTCCTCGCGGACACTGGCCGGGTCAGTGCCGGCGCTGCTCGCCGGCCGTTCCGGCTGCGACCGCTCGTTCACCGCATCGCTCCCGTCGCCGCTCGGACATCTCGCCGGAGCGTAACCAACTCGTCCGACGGCCCGGGGCGCGCGCCACACCGCAGTGCGCCGTCACGTCGCCGGCGACGTGGGCACCTGGCTACGGTGCTGGCGTTCTTGCCGCGTCGTACTGGTCGGCGTTCCAGGCGATCGACGGCGACCCCAACGAGCTGCTCCTCGTCGGGGAGCTGGGCGGGGCGCGTCATCGCCACGGCACAGCGCGTGCTGGCGGGCTGACGACCCGAGGCTCAGCGCTTTGCCGGCCCGGGGCCGCCACCCTTCGCCTTCGCCTCCGCGGCAGTGGTGTCCACGGTGGGCGGCTCCGTGCCGGCTGTCGCTTCTGCCGGCTTGCCCGGGCCGCTCGGCGCGGCTGCAGCCGGCTTGTCGCCGGTGGGCTCGCCGTCGGGCGGGGTGTCGGACTGGGGCGTCGGCACGACGTTCGAGGCGGGGGCGGCCGGCGTGCCCGGCTGCGCCGAGGAATCGCCGGTGGCCGGCGCGGCGCCGCCGGGCTTGGCCCCGGGTGCGCTCTCGACCGGTGCGTCGTCGTTCGTGGCCGGGCGGTCCTCTCCGAACGGGTTGGGCAGCGATGCGCCGGTCAGTGTGGCGAGCATCTGGCGCACGTTGGTCAGCTGCGAGTTGATGCTGTCGCGGCGCTGGGTGGCGGCGCTGAGCTCGCGTTCGGACTCGCTGCGGACGCGCTCGGCGTGCGCCTTCGCCTCCGCGAGGATCTCGTCGGCCTGGCGCTGCGCCTCGTCCACGGTGCGCTTGGACTTCCGGTCGGCGTCGGCGCGCAGCTTCTCGGCCTCCAGCCGCAGCTGCTCGGCGCGCTGCGAGACGGCGGCCAGCTGTGCTTCGTTGGACTTCAGCTGCTCGGTGTAGTCGTGTTCGGCCTGGTCGCGCCGGTGGGCGAGCGTCGTCTCGAAGTCGGCAGCCGCCTGCGCGGCCTTCGCCCGGTTGCTCTCGAAGAGCGCCTCGGCCTCCTCGCGACGGGTCTTCGCGTCGCGTTCGGTGGAGTCGCGCAGCTGGTCGGCCTGGCGGCGCGCGTCCTCGAGGACCCGCGCGGCCTCGGCATCGGCCTCGCTGCGCCGCTCCTCGGAGAAGCGCTCGGCCTCGGCGCGGACCTTCTCCGCTGCCTGCTCGGACAGTGCCCGGTGCTGCTCGGTCTCCTCGACTGCCCGTCCGCGCAGCTCCTTGGCCTCCTCGTCGGCCAGCGCGAGGATCTGCTCGATCCGCGGGCCGAGCCCCGCGAACGCTGAGCTGTCGGACTGAGCCTGGTCCTGCTGGCTCTGCAGGTGCAGCTCCTCGACCCGCCGTTCGAGCTCCGCGGCCCGCTGGCGGGCTGCCTGCAGGTCACGGGCCAGTGTCGAGATCCGGCGGTCGACCTGCTGCGGCTCGTAACCACGTCGGACGATCTCGAACTGCTCGCGGGCGGTGTCAGCGGTGTTCGTCATCGCATCCAGTCCTGTCGAATCGAGCGGGCGTGACTCATCTTGGCACTTCCGGTTTGTCGGCATCCAGCCCGTTCATGCCGCTGTCTCGGCGATCCCCACCGCTGCCCCCGCCCACCGGCGTGGGCACGGAGAGGGCCTCGATGACCCCGGACAGGCGGCCGAGCTCGCCCGCGATCTCGTCGCGCCGGGTGGTGAGGGCGGCGACCTCGGCACGCGCGTCGTCCAAGAGCTGGTGGGCGGTCGTGCGCAGCTCGTCGGCCTCCCGGCGAGCATCCGCGACCATGCGGGTGGCCTCGGCCCGGGCGTCTCGCCGGGCCTGCTCCGCCTCACGCTGGGCGAGCGAGACCTGGGCGGCCACCCGTTCCCGCAGGCCCCTGGCGGCTGCCTCGGCCTCCTCCTCACGTCGGGCCGCCCGCGCCTCGATCTCGGCGGCTTTCCGCGTGGAATCCCCGACGGTGCGAGTGGCCCGGTGGCTGGCGTCGTTGAGTCGCCGCTCGGCCTCGGTCTGGGCGGCGGCCAGCGTCTCCTGCCCGCCGGCCTCGACGGCGGCCGCCCGTGCTTCGGCCTCGGCGATCCGCGCGTCGGCGGTCTCCCGGCTCCCGGCGATCAATGTCTCCGCCTGGGCACGAACCTCGGCCACGGTGCTGCGGGCCTCGGCGTGCGCCTCGGTGCGGATGCGCTCCGCATCGGCGTTGGCCGCGGAGACGAGCTCGTCGACGGTGCGGGTGGCCCACGCGGTCTGTTCTCCCGCCGCGGCCAGCACCACGTAGGCCTCGCGGCGAGCTGCGGTGCGGATCCGCTCCGCCTCCGCCTCCGCGTCGGCGCGCAGGCTGCTGGCCTCGCTCTTGGCCTGGTCCACCTCCGCCTGTACGCCGCGCTTGATCGACTCGACCTGCTCGGCGGCCTCGCGGTGCGCGGTGGCCGCTTGCTCCGCGGCCTCCGCGACGATGCGGCCGGCCTCGTGCTGCGCCTGCTCCAGCCGGCCCGCGGCCTCCTCGTCGGCCTCGCGACGACGCGTGTCGGCGTCAGCACGGGCCTGCGCGATGATCGCATCCGCCTCCTGGCGGGCCTTCTCGCGCAGGTCGATCGCCTGCGCCCGCATCGACTCGGCGTCCGCGGACGCGACATCGCGCACGGTGTCCGCCTCACGCTGCGCGGTGGCCACCAGGTCGTCGGCGCTCGCCGAGCCGCTGGTGACGAGCATCGCGCCCTGGTCGGCGGCGTCGGCGAGCAGCTGCTGCGCCTCGTCGGCGGCCTCGGCCCGGTGCCGCTCCGCTTCGGCGAGCGCTGAGTCAAGGCGTCGAGCAGCCTCCTCCAGCGCGTCCGCGCGGCGTCGTACCGCCTCCTCCTCGAGCCGTTCCGCCGCCCCCAGCCGTTCGGCGACCGCGTCGTGCTTGCGCTGGGCCTCGTCGCGCAGCTGGTGGACGACGGCCATCTCGACCGCGATCTCCTGCTGGGTCTGCGTGAGGAGCCGGTCGGCCTGCGCCTGGGCGGCATACAGGAGCCGGCCGGCCCGCTCCGCGATCTGCGAGGTGTCGTTGCCGGCGTCGGGGGAGGAAGCTGTGGAGTCAGGCTCCATGGATAGGCATGGTGTCAGAACCAGCGCCGACTGTCAGACTCCGGCGTGCCGGTTGCGGCCGTCCGTTGGGCTAGACGTCGCGGAACCGGTTGATCGCCGGCTCGTGCTGCGCGCGCAGCTGCGCGTTCCGGATGCCGAGACCCTCCCGGGGCGCGAGGGCGAGCACGCCCACCTTCCCCTGGTGGGCGTTGCGATGGACGGCGTACGCCGCCTCGCCGACCTCCTCGAGCGGGTAGGTGCGGGAGAGCGTCGGGTGGATCCTGCCGCGGGCGATGAGCCGGTTGGCCTCCCAGGCCTCCCGGTAGTTGGCGAAGTGGGAGCCGATGATGCGCTTGAGGTTCATCCACAGGTAGCGGTTGTCGTACTCGTGCAGGAAGCCGCTGGTCGAGGCGCAGGTCACGATCGTGCCGCCGCGCCGGGCGACGTACACGCTCGCGCCGAACGTCTCGCGGCCGGGGTGCTCGAACACGATGTCGACGTCGTCGCCCCCGGTGAGGTCGCGGATCTTCTTGCCGAGGCGCTGCCACTCCTTGGGGTCCTGGGTGTGTTCGTCCCGCCAGAACCGGTAGTCCTCCGCACTGCGGTCGATGATCAGCTCCGCGCCCATCGCGCGGGTGATGTCGGCCTTGGCGTCGCTGGACACGACGCACACCGGTGTGGCGCCACCGCCCAGGGCCAGCTGGGTCGCGTACGAGCCCAGGCCGCCGGACGCGCCCCAGATCAGCACGACGTCGCCCTGCTTCATGCCGGCGCCGTTGCGGGACACGAGCTGGCGATAGGCCGTCGAGTTGACCAGCCCCGGGCTTGCCGCCTCCTCCCAGGTGAGATGTGCCGGCTTGGGCATGAGCTGGTTGGACTTCACCAGCGCGAGCTCGGCCAGGCCGCCGAAGTTGGTCTCGAAGCCCCAGATGCGCTGCTCGGGGTCGAGCATCGTGTCGTTGTGCCCGTCCGGGCTCTCCAGCTCGACGCTCAGGCAGTGCGCGACCACCTCGTCACCGGGCTCCCACGCGTGCACGCCGGGGCCGGTGCGCAGGACGACGCCCGCCAGGTCGGACCCGACCACGTGGTAGGGCAGGTCGTGGCGCTTGGACAGCGGACTCAGCCGGCCGTACCGCTCGAGGAAGGTGAACGTCGACACCGGCTCGAAGATCGACGTCCAGACGGTGTTGTAGTTGATCGCGCTGGCCATGACGGCGACGAGCGCCTCGCCGGGGCCGAGCTCGGGGGTGGGCACGTCCTCGACGTGCAGGCTCTGGCGTGGGTCCTTGTCGCGGCTCGCCCGGCCCTGGAACATGCCGGCCTCGTCCTTGTGCACCGTCACGGCCCGATAGTGCTCGGGCACCGGCAGGGCGGCGAGCTCCCGGGCGGGCACGACCGTGCCCGAGTCCCGGGCCAGGATCGCGTCGCGGATGTGCTTCACGGCTGCCTCCGAAGGCGGGGGTACGACGGCGCGCGCTGGGGTCCGGTGGCACATTACTGGTGAGTAACCTAGGCGCGCCACCGCCCCACGCCGCGCGGCCAAACCCTTCGTGGATCAGGCAGCGAGGGACAGGCGTCGGGTGCCGAGCATGCGACAACAGGCGGAGGTGGACGACAACAGGTCTATCGGCCTGTTGTCGTCCGCTTGCGCCTACCTGACGTGGTCGAATCGCGCACCCCTTTCGTCGCGGCTTGTTCACCTCAGAGTCGGGCTGCGCTCATCTGCTGCCGCAAGAGTCACCGGCGACCCGTTCTCGAGCTCGTCAGGAGCAGCGCACATGACAGACACAGCAAGCCAGGCCCGGGAGGGTCTCTCCCGCCGCACGCTCCTCGGTCGCGGCGCCGCCGTCGGCGTCGGCATCTCCCTGACCGGCGCCGTCGGCACGATCTTCGGCGCCGACTCCTCGGTGGCCGAGGGCTCGCGCCGCGCGGGCAAGGCCAAGACGCCTCCTGGCTACGGCCCCCTCGTCACGGACCCGCAAGGACGGCTCTCGCTGCCCGCGGGATTCAGCTACACCCTCGTCGCCCAGTCCGGTGAGACCACGCTCGAGTCGGGTGAGAAGACGCCGGACCGGCCCGACGGCACGGCGAACTTCGAGCGCCGCGGCGGCAAGGGCAGCGTGCTGGTCAACAACCACGAGATCAGTGCGCCCGGCGGTAACCCCGTGCCCCATCAGGCCGGTCTGGTGTACGACGACGGCGCGTTCGGCGGCACCACCAACATCGAGGTCGACGAGAAGGGCAACCGGATCCGCGAGTACGTCAGCCTCGCGGGCACGCACAACAACTGCGCGGGCGGGAAGACCCCCTGGAGCACCTGGCTCACCTGCGAGGAGACCGAGGACGTCCCGAGCGCCACCAACGGTCTCAAGCAGCGACACGGCTACGTCTTCGAGGTCGACCCCTACGACAACGCGAAGAACCAGGACCCGACACCGATCAAGGCTCTGGGTCGGTACGCCCACGAGGCGGTGGTCGTGGATCCCAAGACCTTCGCGCTCTACCTGACCGAGGACGCGGGCAACCCCAACGGCCTGATCTACCGCTACACCCCGCCGCGCTCGGCGCTGCCGCTGCGCCGCGGCTCGTTGGCCAAGCTCGGCCCGACCGACGGCAAGCTCGAGGCGCTGCGCGCATTCGACTACGGGACCTTCGTGCCCGACCTCTCCGTGGCGCAGGTCGGCACGACGTACGACGTCGAGTGGGCGGCCGTGCCCGATCGTGACGCGACCTCGGTGTCGACCCGCAAGCAGTTCGACGTAGGCGCCACCACTGGCGCTCCCGGTGGCGACGTGACCCGCAGCCGGAAGCTCGAGGGGGCGTGGTGGGGGGACGACGGCTTCTATTTCGTGTCGTCGTTCGCGCGCAACACTGACGGGAGTGCGGCTCAGCATGACGGGCAGGTGTGGTTCCTCGACCCGGAGGAGGACACGGTGACCCTGGTGCTCGCCTTCGCCTACACACCGCGCGATCAGGACAACGATCCCGATGGTCCCGACAACATCACGGTCTCGCCGTTCGGCGGCGTGATGCTTGCCGAGGACGGCGAGGGCAAGCAGCACCTGGTGGGTGCGGACGACCGCGGCAAGGCGTTCTTCTTCGCTCGTAACGAGCTGCCGGGCAGCGAGGAGTTCACGGGTCCGAACTTCTCGCACGACAAGCAGATCCTGTTCGCCAACGTCCAGGTCCCCGGACACGTCTTCGCGATCACGGGTCCGTGGAAGCGGGGCCGTGGCAACGGGAACGATGACCGCGGGGGGCGCGGCTGACAGCAGGGGGGAGCCGCCGATGTGGTGGCTCCCCGCCGCTAGCGCTCGTCGGCTGCGGC
The DNA here is from genome assembly GCA_030841025.1 of Actinomycetota bacterium. Lineage (GTDB taxonomy): Bacteria > Actinomycetota > Actinomycetes > JACCUZ01 > JACCUZ01 > BP-173. Next base: position 11,582 of record JAVEDJ010000358.1, on the reverse strand, counting down.
CTCGACGAGCTCGACGAGGACTCCGCCGGCGTCCTTGGGGTGCACGAAGTTGACCCGGGAGCCGGCGGTCCCGCGCCGCGGCTCGTCGTACAGCAGCCGCAGCCCCCGCCCGCGAAGCTCGGCGCTGGTGGCCTCGATGTCGTCGACGCCGTAGGCCACCTGTTGGATCCCCTCGCCGTTGCGGTCGAGGAACCTCGCGATCGTCGACTCGGGCGTGAGCGGGGCGAGCAGCTGGATGCACGAGCCGGAATCGCCCACGGCCAGCATGGCCTCACGGACGCCCTGCTCCTCGTTGACCTCCTGGTGCACGACGTGCACCCCGAACGTCTTCTCGTAGAACGCGATCGCGGCGTCGAGGTCGTGCACGGCCAGACCGACGTGGTCGATGCGGGTCAGCATGCGGCTATCGTGACAGCGACTGGCCACGCCCCGGTCAGCAACCCCGGTCCGTACCCGGATCGCCCGCTCACGACCGTGAACCACGGAGGGCCGCACGATGCCAGCCAGCGAGCCGAACAACCGCGAGTCCACCTCTGTGATCGTGGCCGGCGCACGTACGCCGATGGGCCGCCTGCTCGGTGGGCTCAAGGACTTCTCGGCCGCTGATCTGGGTGGCGTCGCCATCAAGGGCGCCCTGGACAAGTCCGGCGTGGCCCCCGAGCAGGTCCAGTACGTGATCATGGGACAGGTGCTCCAGGCGGGCGCCGGTCAGATACCGGCCCGACAGGCCGCGGTCAAGGCCGGCATCCCGATGACCGTCCCGGCGCTGACCATCAACAAGGTCTGCCTCTCGGGCATCGACGCCATCGCGCTGGCCGACCAGCTGATCCGGGCCGGTGAGTTCGACATCGTGGTCGCGGGCGGCATGGAGTCGATGACCCAGGCACCGCACTTCCTGCCCAAGTCGCGGGAGGGCGTGAAGTTCGGTGACGTGAAGCTGGTCGACAGCATGTCCTACGACGGCCTCTGGGACGTCTTCACCGCCCAGGCGATGGGTGCCCTCACCGAGGCCTGCAACGCCGAGCTCGGCATCTCGCGCGAGGAGCAGGACGAGTTCTCCGCTCGGTCCCACCAGCGGGCCGCGGCGGCCTGGAAGAACGGCCTGTTCGACGACGAGGTGGTGCCCGTCGAGATTTCTCAACGCAAGGGCGACCCCATCGTCTTCAAGGACGACGAGGGCATCCGCCCGGACACGACCGCCGAGAGCCTCGGCCGGCTACGTCCGGCGTTCGACAAGGACGGCACCATCACGGCCGGGTCCTCGAGCCAGATCTCCGACGGCGCGGCTGCCGTCCTCGTGATGAGCAGGGCCAAGGCCGAGGAGCTGGGCGTCACCTGGCTGGCCGAGATCGGCGCTCACGGAGTCGTCGCGGGCCCCGACTCGACGCTGCAGTCGCAGCCGTCGGCAGCGATCCGCAAGGCGTGCGAGAAGGAAGGCATCGGCCCCGCCGACCTCGACCTGGTCGAGATCAACGAGGCGTTCGCCAGCGTCGGCATCAAGTCGATGCGCGACCTCGAGCTGTCCGAGGACAAGGTCAACGTCAACGGCGGCGCGATCGCGCTGGGCCACCCGATCGGCATGTCCGGCGCCCGCATCGCGCTGCATCTCGCGCTCGAGCTCAAGCGTCGCGGCGGCGGTGTGGGGGTGGCCGCACTGTGCGGCGGCGGTGGGCAGGGCGACGCCCTCGTCGTACGCGTCCCGAAGGCCTGAGGGGCTAGGTCGATGCGGCTGACGACGCCGCCGTGAGCGACGTCCAGACACTGGTCACCCGCGCCCGGGCCGGCGACGCACGGTCGGTCGCGCGACTGATATCCCTGGTGGAGGACGCCTCGCCGGCGCTGCGCGAGGCGATGGCGGCGCTGTTGCCGTACGGCGGGCACGCCACCGTGATCGGCCTCACCGGCGCGCCCGGAGTCGGGAAGTCGACCACTACGAGCGCCTTCGTCACAGCTCTGCGCCAGCGCGACAAGCGCGTAGGGATCCTCGCCGTCGACCCCTCCTCGCCGTTCTCGGGCGGGGCACTGCTCGGCGACCGGGTTCGCATGCAGGACCACGCGCTCGACCGCAACGTCTACATCCGCTCCATGGCCTCGCGCGGGCACCTCGGCGGCCTGTCCTGGTCCACGCCGCAGGCGCTGCGCGTCCTCGACGCCGCCGGCTGTGACGTCGTGCTGGTCGAGACGGTCGGTGTCGGCCAGAGCGAGGTCGAGGTGGCCGGCCTCGCCGACACGACCGTGGTGCTGCTCGCACCGGGCATGGGAGATGCGATCCAGGCGGCGAAGGCCGGGATCCTCGAGGTTGGCGACGTCTACGTCGTCAACAAGGCCGACCGTGAGGGCGCCGATGCCACGGTGCGCGAGCTGCGGCACATGCTCACGCTGGGGGAGCGGCGCGAGCCGGGCGAGTGGCGCCCGCCCATCATCAGGACCGTCGCGTCGCGCGGCGAGGGGATCGACGAGGTGATGGAAGCGCTCGACAAGCACCACGGCTGGCTGGCCGAGACCGGCGAGCTGCGGCGTCGCCGGCACCGCCGGGCGGCAGACGAGATCGAGGCGATCGCGGTCACGGCCCTGCGCGAGCGCATGGGGGACCCGCGCAGAGGTGCCGCACTCGACGACCTCGCCGATCGCGTCGTCGACGCCGAGCTCGATCCGTACGCCGCCGCGGACCTGCTCCTCGAGGGCCTCACGGCCTGAGCCCGCTCGGGCTAGGAGCGCTTGGCCAGCGCTGACGCCGTCGGCTCCGGGGTCACGCCGCTGCCCGTCGGGCTGGGGGACTGCGTGTCCGCCGGAGTCTCGGTGGGCGAGGGCGTCGACTCGGTCGGGTCAGGCGTGCTCGACGTGCTGGGTTCCGGAAGGACCGGGCAGAGGAACTTGGCGTCCTCCTGGACCTCCACGCCGGCTGGAACGGCCACCGGCGTGGTGATGCCGCGCGCACCCATGACGTGGGTGCCTGCCGGCAAGCCGGAGAAGCGGAACGTGTCGCCGTCATGCAGCCCGCTGATGCGGACACTGGTGCGTCGGTCGCCGTCCAGCCAGACCCACAGCGGGAAGGTCGCCTCGGGGCAGGAGCCGGCTGCTCGGACGGTGCCGGTGAGCGTCGCACCACGCGCGACCACTGTCGTGGTGCGCGTTTTCCCGCAGGCGGGGACGACCGACCGGGTCTCGGATCCTCCGACGTAGGTCGCGGCCCAGTCGCCGCCCACCACCAGGGACGGCACTGCCTGGTTCAGCCGCCAGGTGGACAGGAGAACCGGAGCCTTCGGGCACGCGATGGTGAACTCGCCGGCAGCATCGGTGACGGCCGCCACGAGCCCGGTCGCCTGGAAGGTGGCGTGGTCGGCCGCTCCCGGCTGCACGAGCAGGTTGGCCACCGGGTTGCCGTCCGTGTCCACCGCACGACCCCGGAGATAGCTGTTCGGTGTCACGGTGGGCGGAACCGGGGTGTCCGCACCGGCGACGCCCTTGCTGGTCGCGGGCGCCGGCGCCGGCTTTTGCTGTTGCTCCTCCGCTGTCCGCTTCGGGGAGGCCTGGTTCGTGGCGGTAGGGGTGGGGGTGGCCGAGGCGGTGTCCTGATCGGTCAGGCTGTCGGCCACCGCGCTGATCCGCTGCGAGACGCTCAAGGAGCTGCCGAGCGCGAACGAGACACCGGACACGAGTGCCAGCACGGCGACCGAAGCCGTCACGATGACCCCGTGCCGCCGTCGCCGGGCATGCGCGGCCTTCACCACCTTGTCGAAGGACTCCGACGGTGGCGACAGCGGCTCGATCTTGCGGCGGGGCAGCTTCGTCATACCTCGTTCTCCAGCCACCCGTGCAACCTGGTGCGCGCGTCGGACAGTGTTCGTTTGATGGTGCCCTGCGGGCGGTGCAGCGCCGCCGCGACCTCGGCGACCGACATGTCGGCGTAGTAGTGGAGCAGGACAGGGGCCCGCATCCGGTCGGGCAGCCGCTCGACGAGGTCGCGCAGCCACGGGTCACTCGCGGGGGCGAAGGTCGGCGTGACCATCTCGAGGCGGACGTTGAGCCGGCGGTCACGCTGCTCACGACGCCACCGGTCACGGGCCAGGTTGGTCGCGGTCACGTAGAGGAAGCCACGAGGGTCGCGCACGCCGACCCACTTGGACAGCAGCCGGGTGAAGGCCTCCGAAGCGATGTCGTGGGCGGCGTCGCGGTCGCCGACGAGAGCTGCGCACCACCCGGCGAGCGGGGCGTAGTGCTGGTCCCACAGCTCGCGGGCCGCCTCGTCACGCGAGCGGGTGGCAATGGCGTCGACGCGAGGAACGGGTACGGCGGGTGCGGCCGCTGTGACCGTCAGGTCGTCCACCCCCTTCGCCGACTCGACCCGCGGCCTTTCCTTGATCACCGCCGGACTCTGACCCGGCTGGCGTGCCGGGTCGTCGTGGTCCAAGGACGCAGCAGCGCCGGGACGGGTTCGGTCGCCCACGTTCACGAGAGTAGGGGATCGGCTCGTCGGTGGGTCCGGCTTCGGTGTGGCACCCTTGTGTCACAACGTCGCCGCTGCGGTGCACGACTGACACATTGCTGGGAGAGCACGTGGACGCGGACCAGATCGAGGCGGGGCGGGAGCGCTGGCAACAGCGTTTCGACGCGGCACAGCGCGCCGGGCGCGTGGCGGACCGCGACTTCACCACCCTGTCGGGCAGCAGGGTCGACCCGGTCTACGGGCCCGCCGCAGGTGTGGCCGATGAGCGGATGGAGCGCATCGGGTGGCCCGGAGAGTTCCCCTTCACCCGCGGGCTGTACCCGACCGGCTACCGCGGACGCACCTGGACCATCCGGCAGTTCGCCGGGTTCGGCAACGCCGAGCAGACCAACGAGCGCTACCAGATGATCCTGGCCGCCGGTGGCGGTGGGCTCTCGGTCGCCTTCGACATGCCGACGCTGATGGGGCGCGACTCCGACGACCCCAAGTCGCTCGGCGAGGTCGGTCACTGCGGCGTGGCGATCGACTCCGCGGCGGACATGGAGATCCTTTTCAACGACATCCCGCTGGGCGAGGTGACGACCTCGATGACGATCAGCGGCCCCGCCGTACCCGTGTTCTGCATGTATCTCGTGGCGGCCGAGCGCCAGGGCGTGGAGCTCTCGGTCCTCAACGGCACGCTGCAGACGGACATCTTCAAGGAGTACATCGCGCAGAAGGAGTGGCTGTTCCCGCCGGAGCCGCACCTGCGGCTGATCGGTGACCTGATGGAGTACTGCGTCCGCGAGATCCCCGACTACAAGCCGCTGTCGGTCTCCGGCTACCACATCCGCGAGGCAGGCTCGACCGCTGCGCAGGAGCTCGCGTTCACCCTCGCCGACGGCTTCGGCTACGTCGAGCTCGGCCTGTCCCGCGGCCTTGACGTCGACGAGTTCGCGCCGGGCCTGTCGTTCTTCTTCGACGCGCACCTCGACTTCTTCGAGGAGATCGCCAAGTTCCGGGCCGCGCGCCGCATCTGGGCTCGATGGCTGCGCGACGTCTACGGCGCGACGACCGACAAGGCGCAGTCGTTGCGTTTCCACACGCAGACCGCCGGGGTGTCGCTCACCGCCCAGCAGCCCGACAACAACATCGTGCGCACGGCGCTCGAGGCGCTCTCCGCGGTGCTCGGTGGCACCAACTCCTTGCACACCAACGCGCTGGACGAGGTGCTCGCCCTCCCCTCGGAGAAGGCCGCCGAGATCGCACTGCGCACCCAGCAGGTGATCATGGAGGAGACGGGCGTCGCGAACGTCGCTGACCCGCTGGGCGGTGCGTGGTACGTCGAGGCGCTGACCGACCGGATCGAGGCCGAGGCCGAGGCGATCTTCGCCCGGATCCGCGACATGGGCTCGGACGGCACGATGACCGCCGGCATCCTGCGCGGCATCGAGGACGGCTGGTTCATGTCCGAGATCGCCGAGTCGGCCTTCCAGTACCAGGTCGCCCTCGAGAAGGGTGAGAAGAAGATCGTCGGTGTCAACTGCCACACCTCGACGGTCGAGGAGCCGCTGGAGATCCTGCGGGTCTCGCACGAGGTGGAACGAGAGCAGCGGCGGGTGCTGGACGGTCGGCGCGAGGCCCGCGACAGGCCCACCCTCGACCCGGCCCTGGCCCGCATGGTCGAGGTCGCCCGCACCGACCAGAACATCGTCCCCGCGATGCTCGACGCGGTGCGCGCCGAGGCGACCCTGGGCGAGATCTGCGAGGCGCTCAAGGCCGAGTGGGGCGACTACCGGGAGCCACCACGCTTCTAGGTCTGCTTCTAGGTCTGCTTCTAGGTCTGTCTGCCGCCGGGCTGCCTGCGCGGATGTGGCAGGGCTGGGGGATTATGGAGCCATGACCCAGCCAAGCTTCAACCCCTACGGCGCCGTCGACCTCTCCACCCTGGCCCGGCCCGCGGCCGGTGGGCCGGCGGGGGCACCGGCGGCAGGTGACGGCCCCGCCGGTAACGGCGCCGTCACGGCGGCGCCCGGTCTGGTGATCGACGTCAGCGAGGCCGACTTCCAGCAGCAGGTCATCGAGACCTCGATGACCGTCCCCGTCGTCATCGACTTCTGGGCCGACTGGTGTGGTCCGTGCAAGCAGCTGAGCCCGGTGCTCGAGCGACTTGCCAACGAGGGCAACGGCACCTGGGTGCTGGCCAAGATCGACGTCGACGCCAACCCGCGGCTGGGCCAGGCCTTCCAGGTGCAGTCGATCCCCTCGGTCTTCGCGGTCATCAAGGGCCAGCCGGTCCCGCTGTTCCAAGGCGCCTACCCCGAGCCCGAGGTGCGGCGCTTTGTCGAGGAGCTGCTTCGCGTCGCAGCGGAGAACGGCGTCAACGGGCGCGTGCAGGTGGGGGAGCCGGCGGAGGCACCGGCGGAGGAGGAGCCCGCCGACGACCCGCGCTACGAGCAGGCCTACGACGCGATCGAGCGCGGCGACCTCGACGCGGCGGCCGACGCCTACCGCGCCCTGCTGAACGACGCGCCGGCAGATGCGGACGCCAAGGCTGGGCTCGGTCAGGTCGAGCTGATGCGCCGCACGAAGGACCTGGACCCTGCCGAGACTCGCGCCCGTGCTGCCGACAACCCCGACGACCTCGACGCGCAGATCGCGGCGGCCGATCTCGACGTGCTCGACGGGAACGCGCAGGCGGGCTTCGACCGGCTCATCGACGTGGTGCGCCGCAGCAGCGGCGACGACCGGGACAAGGCGCGCGCTCACCTGCTGGAGCTGTTCGACCTGGTCGGCAGCGACGACGAGCGCGTCGCCAAGGCCCGCACCGCGCTGGCCAACGCCCTGTTCTGACGTTTCCCGTTGTGACGTCCTGGCTCGCGTCCGGTTCGACGTCCACGGGCGAGGGCTACGGCGTGTGGCGCAGCCAGACTGTGCCCAGCGGTGGCACCCGCAGGGTCGCCGAAGCCGGTCGCCCGTGCCACTCGTCCTCGGTCGCCTCCACCGCGCCCATGTTCCCGACACCGCTGCCGCTGTAGGCCTCGGCGTCGGAGTTCAGGACCTCGGCCCAGCGGCCGGGGACCGGCAGCCCGACGCGGTAGCCCTCGTGCGGGACCGGCGAGAAGTTGGCGATGCAGGCCAGCGTCGACCCGTCGTCGCCGTGGCGCAGGAACGAGAAGACGTTGTTGCCCGCGTCGTTGGCGTCGATCCACTCGAAGCCTGCGGGGTCGTGGTCGCGAGTGAACAGCGCAGGGCTCTCGGCGTAGACCCGGTTGAGGTCGGCGACGAGTGTCTGCACACCGCGGTGATCGGGGTTCTCGGTGAGCCACCAGTCGAGCTCGCGTGACTCCGCCCACTCCGACTCCTGGCCGAACTCGGAACCCATGAACAGCAGCTGCTTTCCCGGGTGCGCCCACATGAAGGACAGGTAGGCACGCAGGTTGGCCAGCTGCTGCCACCGGTCACCCGGCATCTTGCGCAGCAACGAGCCCTTCCCGTGCACGACCTCGTCGTGGCTGATCGGCAGGACATAGTTCTCGGAGTAGGCGTACATCATCGAGAACGTCATCTGGTGGTGGTGGTACTGCCGATAGACGGGCTCGTTCGCCATGTATCCCAGCGAGTCGTGCATCCAGCCCATGTTCCACTTGAACCCGAAGCCCAGCCCGCCCAGGTGCGTCGGTCGGGTGACGCCGGGCCAGGCCGTCGACTCCTCGGCGATCGTGACGATGCCGGGGACCCGCTTGTAGGCCGTCGCGTTGACCTCTTGCAGGAAGGCCACGGCATCGAGGTTCTCCCGGCCGCCGTACTGGTTGGGCAGCCACTCGCCTTCCTTGCGCGAGTAGTCGAGGTAGAGCATCGAGGCGACCGCGTCCACGCGCAGCCCGTCGATGTGCAGCTCCTCTAGCCAGTAGAGCGCGTTGGCGACCAGGAAGTTGCGGACCTCGGTGCGCCCGAAGTCGAACACCAAGGTGCCCCAGTCGGGCTGCTCGCCACGTCGCGGGTCGGGGTGCTCGTAGAGCGCTGTGCCGTCGAAGCGGGCCAGCGCCCACTCGTCCTTGGGGAAGTGCGCGGGCACCCAGTCGACGATCACGCCGATGCCGGCCTGGTGCAGGCGGTCGACCAGGTAGCGGAAGTCGTCCGGGTCGCCGAAGCGGGACGTAGGAGCGAAGTACGACGACACCTGGTAGCCCCAGGAGCCACCGAACGGGTGCTCGGCGACGGGAAGGAACTCGACGTGCGTGAAGCCGAGGAAGCTCACGTGGCCGACGAGCTCGTCCGCCAGCTCGCGGTAGGTCCTGCCCTGCCGCCAGGACCCGAGATGCACCTCGTAGATGCTCATCGGGCTGGTCAGGGCGTCGGTCTTGGCCCGGCGCTCCATCCACTCCTGGTCGCCCCACTCGTGCTTCGGGGTGAACACGACCGAGGCGGTCGCGGGGGGGACCTCCGCGCGGAAGGCGACGGGGTCGGCCTTGTGCCGCCACTGACCGTCGCGACCGAGCACCTCGAACTTGTAGTGGGCTCCGTCACCGATGTCGGGGACGAACAGCTCCCAGACGCCGGTCGAGCCCATGGCACGCATCGGATGCGCGCGGCCGTCCCAGTAGTTGAAGTCGCCGCTCAACCGGACGCCCTGCGCAGACGGCGCCCACACCGCGAACGATGTGCCGTTGACCTGACCGGCGATGCCCTCGTAGGAACGCGTGTGCGCCCCGAGGACCTTCCACAGCTCCTCGTGCCGGCCCTCGCCGATCAGGTGCAGGTCGATCTCGCCGAGCGTCGGCAGGAAGCGGTAGGGGTCATCGGTGCGCCGGCCGGGGCCGTCGTACTCGACGTCCAGCCGGTAGTCGGGGATGTGCGAGTCCGGCACGACGCCGACCCAGACGCCGAAGTCCTCGTGCTGCATGGGGATCAGCGTGCCGCCGACCACGATCGTCACCTTCGTCGCCCAAGGGCGCAGCGTCCTGATCGTGACCGCGCCCTCGTGCGGGTGCGGGCCCAGCACCGAGTGCGGGTCGTGATGGGTTCCGGAGACGAGGCGGTGCAGCTCCTCCTGAGCGACCGGCCGTGGTGTCGGACCGGCCGGGGCCGGGCGCGGCGTGGCGGCGGTAGTCGTGGGAGGGGTGGGTGCCGGCGGGCTGGCTGCTGGTGGCGTGGGCGGGTTGGGCGTGGGACTGGACGGACGGCGTGCGTCTCCCGGGGGCGGGGTGGCCTGCGTCACGGTGTTCCCTCCTCGGCGCGGGTCGCCGGTTGACCGTTGGTGGACAGCCGGGTGATCGCCGACATTGGGATCGACAACCAGCTCGGCCGGTTGCGCGCCTCGTAGACCACCTCGTAGACGGCCTTGTCGGTTTCGAACGCCCGCAGCAGCACCGCGTCCTCGCGGGGGTCTCGACCACTGACCTCGGCATAGCCGTTGCAGAAGGCGTCTCGGTTGCGCTCTGCCCACTCTGCGGCGCGGTACTCGCGCTGCGGGTCGGCGGGGTACTCGACCAGTAGGTGCCGGGCGACGTAGTCGAACGAGCGCATCATGCCGGCCACATCCTTGAGTGTCGAGTCGAGACGGCGGCGCTCCTCGAGCGGACGGGCCGGCTCGCCCTCGAAGTCGAGCAGCTTCCAGCCGTCGAGGGCACGCATGACCTGGCCGAGGTGGAAGTCACCGTGCACGCGCTGGACGGTGATGTCTCCCGAGTGGCTCGCCAGGTCGTCGAAGGCGCCGCGCAGCCCGTCGGCGTACGGCGCCAGTGCATCGACGGCGCTCACCGCACGGTCGAGACGTTCGCGCATGCCCTCCGCCAGCGCGGTGCGCTCCTTGGCGTCGAGCGTCGCGGTCGGCAGCACTGCCGCCAGGGCGTTGTGCACCTCGGCCGTCGCCGCTCCCAGGCGCGTCGCCTCGCCTGCGAAGTCACCGCCGACCTCGTCGGCATGCAGGTCGGCCTCACCGTAGAGGTCGCGCACGCTGGTCTTGGCCAGCTCCCAGCCCTCGGTGGCGTCGCGCAGGAACACCTGGGCCATCGCCAGGCTCGCGGTGGCGGTGTCGCCCGACTCCGTGTCCGGCCACCGGCCCTCGAGCCAACCGAGGGGTTGCGCGATCGCGGTGCTGCCGGTCGAGGCGAGTGCGGAGTGGATCTCGATGTCGGGATTGAGCCCCGGCGACACCTTGCGGAAGACCTTGAGGATCGCCGCGTCGCCGAAGATGAGCGACGTGTTGCTCTGCTCCGCGCCGACGACGAGAGACGGCCCGACCTCGGGCAGGTCGGCCGCGCTCGGATCACGGTGAAAGGCCCACCCGTCGCCGGTGGACGACTCGGTGATGCCCTGCCACCACAGGCCGGTCACCTCCTTGTCATGCAGCGCGTCGAACACGAAGACGCGCTCGCCTCGGTCGTCGACGCCCTCGCCGACCAGGACGTGCATGAGGATGTCGACCGGCTCGCGGTGGTGCACCAACGGCAGCTGATAGGTCTCGGTGTCACCGTCGTCGTAAGTGACGGTGACGAGCACGATGCGTACGGCGGGCTCCTCCTGCCGGAGCCAGCCAAGGTCGCTGGCAGCTGTGACCTGCCACGACCGGCTTTTTCCGGCGAACCACCGCTGCTGGGCCAGGAACTGCTCGAGGTCCGCAGCTGTCGGTGTCACGCTGCTCGGGCCCGCTGGCCCGCTGGCGTTCATCAGGAGTTCCTTTCCGGAGGGGACAGACGGAACCAGTAGAACCCGTGGCCGGCGATCGTCAGCAGGTAGGGCAGCTCGCCGATGAGCGGGAACTGGACGGTGCCGAGCAGCTCGATCGGCCGGTAGCCCTCCCACTGGCGCAGGTCGAGCTCGACCGGCTGGGGGAAGCGCGACAGGTTGTTGACGCACAGGACGATGTCGTCGCCGAACTCGCGCACGAACGACAGCACGCTCGGATTGCTCCCGCCGAGGTCCTGCCAGGTGCCCATCCCGAACGCCGGGTTCTGCTTGCGCACCTCGATCATGCGCCGCGTCCAGTGCAGGAACGACGTCGAGCTGGCCAGCTGCGCCTCGACATTGGTGACCTGGTGGCCGTAGATCGGGTCCATGATCACCGGCAGGGAGAGCTGTCCGGGGTTCGTGTTCGAGAAGCCGGCGTTGCGGTCGGGGGTCCACTGCATCGGCGTCCGCACGCCGTCGCGGT
>JAVEDJ010000297.1 GCA_030841025.1 Actinomycetota bacterium | reverse complement strand
GTCCTGGCTCGCGATTTGCGTCCAGACCCGTCCTGCGCGGCCACGTCGTCACTCGAGCCGCCAGCCGTCCCGGCTCACTCGCGCCGGGCCGCAGCGGGAGACCGGTTGTGTCCGACCCCAGCTGTCGCGCGCCCACGCGGTTGCTCGAGCTCGGCTGGCAGCAGCCCGCGGCCAGCATGAGCGAAGGCACCACCAACTACTGGAACGACGAGCAGCTCCCGGAGGACGGCGGCGCTGTCGCCGAGCGGCTCGTCGCTACCCTGCGCGACATCTACGGCGTCCCCGAGCCGACCTTCCTCGTCACCAGCGGGTTCGCCGACACCGGACCGTACGACGAGACCGACCTGCCGTTCGGGCTGCCCGTCGTGCAGGAGCAGCCTGAGCCGCCCGATGCCTCGGCCATCGTGGCAGCCGGGCCCGACGAGCTGCGAGATCTCGCGGCTGCGGCCGTCCAGGCCGTCATCGGCCAGGAGGCCGAGTTCGACGCCGACGGAGACATACCCGTGCCGGTTGGCAACACCGTCGTGTACGTCCGCGTCGACGAGGACGCGCCCCGCATCAAGATGTTCGCGCTCCTGCTGCACGACGTGCCGTGGAAGCCGCGGGTCGGCCACGCCCTCAATGCCACCAACGGCCGGCTCGGCTACGGACTGCTCACCCACCACGACAGGCATGTCGTGCTGTCGCACCAGCTGTGGTGCCGGCCGTTCGTCGCCGAACACCTCACGCAGGCAGTCGTCGGCATGTGCCGGACCGCCGAGGACCTGGACGAGCAACTCCAACAGCAACTCGGCGGCCGACTCGCCTGCGAGCGGCAGGACGGTGCCGCATAACCGCGCCGGGCTCCACGATGCCGACATGTTCGACCGATTCCGCGGGTGGGCCGCTGCCGCACCCAAGGACGTCGGCATCCAGACCCGCGCCGTCCTCGACGACATCGCCGCGCTGCGCGCCGACGGCCGCCAAGTGCTGGTCCACTGCGTCGGCGGCATCACCCAGGACATCGTGGGCAGCCAGAGGTGTCGGCGGCGTCTCGGCGGAGAAGGGCAAGGTGTCGTAGCGGTCAGCCGTCGATGTCAGTGGCGGCGAGGGTGAGGCCGTTGGCCGCGGGGATCGACCTTTGTCGGGAGGACGCTCGTGCCGCACAGCGCCCGGGCAAGGGAACCCATCGATGGCAGCGCCTCGCCCCGGACCGCGGGGTTGGCTCCGCGCGCGGGTGCGGGCGGCCTGACCCTAGCCGCACTCGGAGTGGTGTTCGGCGACATAGGCACCAGTCCGCTGTACTCGCTACAGACTGTGTTCTCTCTCGATCATGGCGCGGTCCGGCCGACACCCGAGGACGTGTACGGCGTCATCTCGATGATGTTCTGGTCCATCACCCTGATCGTCAGCGTCAAGTACGTGTCCCTGGTGATGCGCGCGGACAATCAGGGCGAGGGCGGCGTCATGGCTCTTGCGGCACTCGTGCGCGCATCGCTCGGCGAGAGCCGGCGGCGGACCGCGGCGGTCCTCGGGCTGGCCATCCTGGGCGCCGCACTGTTCTACGGAGACTCGGTCATCACGCCGGCCATCAGTGTCCTGTCCGCGATGGAGGGCATCGGCGTCGCCGCCCCCGAACTCTCACACATCGTCCTGCCGGTCGCTGTGACCATCCTCGCCGTGCTCTTCGCCGTACAGCACTTCGGCACGGGCAAGGTCGGAAGCCTCTTCGGCCCCGTCATGGCGACCTGGTTCACCGCCATAGCTGTGGCCGGTGTGAACGGCACGCGACATCACCCCGCCATCGTCAAGGGGCTCTCGCCGACGTACGTCGTTTCGTTCGTGATCGCGCATCCCTTTTTCGCTTTCCTTGCGATGGGGGCCGTCGTGCTGTGCATCACCGGCGCGGAGGCGCTGTACGCCGACATGGGTCACTTCGGTCGAGCACCGATTCGCCGTGCCTGGTTCTTCATCGTGTTTCCCGCGCTGACGCTGAACTACCTGGGACAGGGCGCGCTCGTCCTCGCCGACCCCCAGGCAGACAGGAATCCGTTCTTCCTGCTGGTACCCGACTGGGCCGTCGTGCCGATGGTCGTGCTGGCGACGGCCGCCACCGTGATCGCATCCCAGGCCGTGATCTCCGGCGCATTTTCCGTCTCGCGACAGGCCGGCCAGCTCGGTTTCCTCCCGCCGCTGCGAGTCCGCCAGACCTCAGAGCACGCAGGTGGACAGGTGTACCTGCCCGCCATCAACTGGGCCCTGTTTGCCGGCGTACTGACCTTGGTCGTCACCTTCCGGACCTCCGCGCGACTCGCCACCGCGTACGGCGTCGCTGTCACGGGCGCGCTCGTCATCGACACCGTCCTCGTGCTGATCGTCGCGCGCGTGCTCTGGGACTGGCCGACCTGGAAGCTCGCCATTGCCGCGATCGCCTTCGGCGGCGTCGAGGCAACGTTCCTTGCCGCGAACCTGACCAAGGTGGCGCAAGGCGGCTGGCTTCCTCTGCTCATCGCTGCTGGCGTCTTCGTCGTCATGACGACCTGGCGGCGCGGCGCCCGCATCCTCACGGCGAACCGGGCCGGGAAAGAGGGCTCCCTGCGCGGTTTCGTCGACGACCTCCACGACGGGCACATCCCGCGTGTCCCGGGCACCGCCGTGTTCCCGCATCCCTCGATCGACACGACACCACTCGCGCTGCGTCTGAGCGTCGAGCACATCGGAGTGCTGCATGACCACGTCATCATCGTGTCCGCCAGCGCCGAGAACGTCCCGCACGTTGCCGAGGACGAGTCCCTGCACGTCGACGACCTCGGCCACGACGATGACGGCATCTACCACCTCACCCTGCGCCACGGTTTCTCCGAGAGCCCCGACATCCCGGCCGCGTTAGCACGATCGGAACAGGCCGGGCTGCTCGTCGAGGGCGCCGACCTCGATCGCTCGTCGTACTTCCTGTCCCGCGCGACCATCCGGCGCACGGCCGCACCCGGCATGGCCCGTTGGCGCAAACAGCTGTTCATCGCCCTGACCCGCAACGCGGCCGACCCAGCCGAGTACTTCCAGCTGCCCGGAGACCGGACGGTCCTCATTGGCACCCAGGTCGACCTCTGAGGAATGGCCGCTGGCCGCGCGATCCCATGGCGGGACGCGCGGCCGCAGGCACGCCGCGTGCAGAGGATCGGGACCCCGGCAGTCGCGCCTGAGGGCAGATCCCGCAAACCGGCGATGCCGCGCCGGGACCCCGCCGTCATCGTGGTCCTGTGCCCGCGGCGCGCGTACGCCGTAGCCAGGCCGGGCGGCACCGCTCGGCGATTCGCCGGTCGCGGGCCGTCGACGAAAGGACCAGTCATGACTACGGCCCGGGATGAGCAGGCCACTGAGGCGGCGATCGCCGCCGGTGTGCAAGCAGGCGACAACGAGGCCGTCCTCCGGGCGGTCGCCACGAGCACCGCTCTGCTTCCCCAGACTCCGCCGGCCGACGGTGAGGAGGCGCCCGAGGGGGCGCTGGCCTTGCCGATGATCGAGCAGGACGGCAAGCAGTACATCCCCGTGTTCACCTCCGAGGACGCGCTGCGGGCGGCTGGCGCGGACGTGAGCAGCGCCGTTCGCATCCCGCTTGCGCAGCTGGCTGTGAACTGGCCGGACGATGACCTGTGGCTGGCGGTCAACCCGGCCAGCGACCAGGGTCTGAGCCTGCCGCCGGACCTGGTGCGGGCACTGCCTGTCATCGCGATGACCGATGGGGCCTCGGGCAACGGCCACACCCACGAGACGCCCTCGGATCAGCCCGGGACCAGCTAGACCAGCATGAACGGACTCGGCCGCGCTGGCTCGCAGCTAGTTACAGGCGTAGGAGTACCCCGTTCGGGGGTTGCCGGGAAGTCCTGAGCTTCGATGTTGTTGCCTTAGCCATGAAGAAGATCGGCTTCCTCTCGTTCGGCCACTGGTCGCCGTCGCCGCACTCGCAGGTGCGTTCGGCCTCCGACGCGCTGCTCCAGTCCATCGATCTCGCTGTCGCGGCCGAAGAGGTCGGAGCCGACGGCGCCTACTTCCGGGTGCACCACTTCGCGGCCCAGCTGTCCGGGCCATTCCCGCTGCTCGCCGCCGCCGGGGCCCGGACCAGCCGGATCGAGATCGGGACCGGCGTGATCGACATGCGCTACGAGAACCCGCTCTACATGGCCGAGGACGCAGGTGCGGCAGACCTGATCTCTGGGGGACGACTTGAGCTGGGCATCAGCCGCGGATCACCGGAGCAGGTGATCGACGGGTTTCGCTACTTCGGCTAC
>JAVEDJ010000273.1 GCA_030841025.1 Actinomycetota bacterium | reverse complement strand
TGGGGACAGGGGGTGGCCAACGTGGTCACCGGGTTCTTCGGCGGCATGGGCGGCTGCGCCATGGTCGGCCAGACCATGATCAACGTGAAGACCTCCGGTGCCCGTACCCGCCTGTCCACGTTCCTCGCCGGGGCGTTCCTGCTCGTTCTCGTGGTCGTTCTGGGCCCGCTGGTCGCCGCGATCCCGATGGCCGCGCTGATCGCGGTCATGATCGTGGTCGCCGGGCTCACCTTCGACTGGCACTCCGTCGCACCCTCCACACTGCGCCGGATGCCGAGGAGCGAGACCGCCGTAATGGTCGTCACCGTCGCCGTGGTGGTGGCCACCCACAACCTGGCCTATGGCGTCTTCGCCGGCACCCTGACCGCGATGGTGCTCTTCGCCCGCCGGGTCGCGCGCCTGGTCGAGGTCACCTCGGTCACCGACCCGGACCGGACCGAGATCATCTACTCGGTGCACGGCGCTCTGTTCTTCGCCTCCTCCAACGACCTGGTCGCCCAGTTCGACTACGCCCATGACCCTGACCGCGTCGTCATCGACCTGTCCAGCTCCCACATCTGGGACGCGTCCTCGGTCGCCGCACTCGACGCGGTCACCCACAAGTACGCCTGCCGGGGCAAGACCGTGCGCATCCTCGGGCTCAACGAGGCCAGCGGCCAGATGCACGGCCGCCTTTCCGGCCGGCTCTCGGGGCACTGATGGGCCGGGGAGCCGCCTCGGGCAGCGCCGGGCGGGCTCGCCGCGACTCCGACGCCACCGCCCGCGCGCCTGATCATCAAGAGCAGAGGCCGCTGGCGCGGTCGTCGCTGGTTGCGGGACCCGACGTCGACGCGCCGCTCGCGGGCGTCGCACTCTCCACCGAGCCACCTGACGTGATCTCCGACCCTGCAGATGTCAACGCTGCTCGGGGTGCCGGCCAGCACGATCCGGCTCGGCCGTGGGGGGGCACCTCGCGGTCCGGCGGGTCCTGACCGACGATGCCGAGTCTGGCACCCGGCCGAGGGCCGGGGTCGCGGTCTGCGGCGCGCTGCAGGTAGAGCGCTGGTTCATCCACCCAGGCTGCCCGTAGGCCACGAGGACGGGTGGCCCCATGCACACGGTGTGGCGGCGACAGCGCACTAGCTGCGCGGTCGGAAGGCGGGGAACTCGTCGGTGACGCGCAGGCTACGGTCCGGGAACCGGTAGACGGCAGCCGGACGACCGCCGGACTCGGTCGGCGGGGCGGTGATGTCGGTGCGCTCGATGACGTGGCGCCGGAGCAGCACGCGCTGGAGGTTCGTCGCCGAGACCTGGTGCCCGAGGGCTGCGCTGTAGATGTCGCGCAGCTGAGACATGGTGAACGCCTTCGGTGCCAGCGCGAAACCGATCGTCGTGTAGGACAGCTTGGCACCCAGCCGGGCCCGTCCCGACTCGACGAGGGAGCCGTGGTCGAACGCAGTCGGGGGCAGCCCGTCGACCGCGTGCCAGGCCGTGTCCTGGGGAAGCGAGGGCTCGGCGTCGCTCGGCACCACGCCGAGATAGGCAGTGGCAAGGACCCGGCCACGAGGGTCCCGACGTGGGTCGCTGCGGGTCTCCAACTGCTCGAGGTGGGCGATCTCCCGGACATCCACCTTGTCCGCGAGGTGTCGGGCGATCGCGGTGCCCAGCCGCTCGTGCGCGCCAAGAGCCCCACCTGGCAGTGCCCATCTCGCCGCATACGGCTTCTCGGCCCGCCGCCACAGGAGGACTTCGAGCCGCCCGTCGCGTACGCGTAGGACCACGGCGAGCACCTCGTGCGGGTACTTAGGTGGTGCCACGTCGAGCATGCTAGCCTCGGCACGGTTTTCGACCATGAGGCGAGAACCACACTTGGGAGAGGCACCCCCGTGCTCGCTGTCCCGCTCACCGCAGTGCGGAAGGAAGGCCCCTCGCGGGCGGACGCACGATGGGCCGAGGAGGTCCGCCGACTCGCCGCCGAGCAGGACGCCGTGATCCTGGCGCACAACTATCAGGCGCCAGACATCCAGGACGTGGCCGACCACGTGGGCGATTCGCTCGCGCTGTCGCGGCTGGCGGCGGTCAGCCCAGCCTCTACCATCGTCTTCGCCGGTGTGCACTTCATGGCCGAGACGGCCAAGATCCTGGCACCGGACCGTCGCGTGCTGATCCCCGACAAGCGGGCCGGCTGCTCGTTGGCCGACGGCATCACCCCCGAGCAGCTGCGGGAGTGGAAGGCCGAGCACCCTGGCGCGATCGTGGTCGCGTACGTCAACACAACGGCCGAGGTCAAGGCGGAGTCCGACATCTGCTGCACCTCCGCCAACGCAGCCGAGATCGTATCGGCTCTGCCCCCCGGGCGAGAGGTCCTGTTCCTGCCAGACCAGTTCCTCGGGGCCCATGTGCAGCGGGTCACCGGTCGACCGGGCATCCACGTCTGGATGGGCGAGTGCCATGTGCACGCCGGGATAACCGGCCCGGACCTGCGGGAGCGGGTCGCAGCCGCACCGGGTGCCGAGGTCCTGGTCCACCCGGAGTGCGGGTGCGCGACCTCGGCGCTCTGGCTCGCCGGAACGGGCGACCTGCCGCCCGAGCGCACACACGTGCTGTCCACCAGCGGCATGCTCGCGCATGCCCGCGCCACGAGCGCGCAGCATGTCCTGGTGGCCACCGAGACCGGCATGCTGCACCAGCTGCGACAGGCGAACCCCCGCACAGTCTTCGAGCCGGTGAACCCGCTGGCCGTGTGTCCCTACATGAAGATGACAACCACCGACACGCTCCTGCGCTGCCTGCGTGAAGGGGTCGACGAGGTCCACGTCGACCCACAGGTCGCTGCCCGGGCCCGCCGCGCGGTCGAGGCGATGATCGCGGTCGGCACACCGTCGGCCTCCGCCGAGTGAGCGCCGCGACGGTCCGCCGTCTGCCGCAGACCTCGCTCGAATGGGAGCGTCAGGGCGACGTGGTCGTCATCGGTGCCGGCGCTGCGGGCCTGTCCTGTGCGCTGGCCGCGGCGGGGAGCGGACGTAGCGTGCTCCTGCTGTGCAAGGGCTCGCTGAGCAGCGGGGCAACGACGATGGCACAGGGTGGGCTGGCGGCCGTCCTCTACGCCGGCGACTCCCTGGAATTGCACGACCAGGACACCATGACGGCCGGAGCCGGCCTCTGTGATGCCGAAGCGGTCCGCCACCTGGTGGGTGCGGCACCCACCGAGGTCGCCCGGCTTCGCGGCCTCGGCGCGGCCTTCGACGTCGATCCCCGACGGGGCAACCGGCTGGCTGTCACTCGGGAGGGCGGCCACAGCCGCGACCGGGTGATCCACGCTGGCGGCGACGCGACCGGCGCGGAGATCGACCGAACGCTCGGCGCAGCGGTACGAAGCGAGCAGCGCGTCCAGGTCCTCGAGCACGTCATCGCGCTCGACGCGCTGCTCGACCGGTCCGGAGCCGTTGTCGGCGTCACGGCCGCTCGGGTCGGCGCCGGAGGTGGGCTTACCTGCGGCGTCGTTCTCGCCCGCGCGGTGGTCCTCGCCACGGGTGGGCTCGGCCAGGCCTGGAGCACCACCACGAACCCAGCGGGAGCCACCGGCGACGGCCACGGGCTGGCGCTGCGCGCCGGTGCACAGCTGCGCGACATGGAGTTCGTGCAGTTCCATCCCACCGTGCTCTGGAGCCCGGAAATGCTCGGTCGTCAACCGCTGGTGTCCGAGGCCCTGCGCGGCGAGGGTGCCGTGCTCATCGACGCCACCGGCCGTCGCGTGATGCTGGGGGCACATCCCCTGGCCGACCTTGCGCCGCGCGACGTCGTCGCCGCGACGATGCACGAGCGAATGACCGAGGCGCCCGGCGGCGTGTCGACTCACCTATACCTCGACGCGACGGGACTGGGCCGCGACTGGCTCGAGAGCCGGTTCCCGACCTTGCTCGGCACCTGCCGAGCTGCCGGGATCGATCCCGTCCGGGAGCCGATCCCGGTCGCCCCTGGCGCGCACTACTCCTGCGGCGGCGTGACCGCCGATATGCAGGGCCGTACGTCGGTCAGGGGTTTGTTCGCGGTCGGCGAGGTCGCCTCGACCGGCGTTCACGGCGCCAACCGACTCGCCTCCAACTCGGTGACCGAAGCCCTGGTGGCCGGTCGGGAGGCCGGCGAGCTGCTCGGCGCCCGGCTACCCACCGGCGGCGAGCCGGCTGCGACGGTCGGAGGGGGCGCGGTGCTGCCCGGCAGCAGGCCCACGACCGCGCTCGCCACCTCGCGCGACGCCGGCCTGGTCCGCTCGGGCGACGGGCTCGGCCGGCTGACCGAGTACCTAGCCGGCGTGCCCGACGCCGGGACGGATCAGCCGACGCTGCAGCTCGTGGAGGCTACCGCGCTGCACACGGTCTCGACACTTGTCGCGGTAGCGGCGCTGGCCCGTCACGAGAGCCGCGGCTGCCACCGTCGCCAGGACGCCCCGGGTCGGCAACCGCAGTGGCTGCAGCACGTGACCATGCACCTCGACGTTGACCGGATCCACATCGACACGCACCCACAGGAGTCCGCCGCATGACGCCCTTCCCCGCACCGGTACGTGACGCAATCACCGCGGCGGGACTAGACCTTGGCGAGGTGGAACGCGTCGTGCTCGGGGCGCTGCAGGAGGACCTGGCGCTCGGCCCCGACGTGACCACCGAAGCCACGGTCCCTCCCGGGACCATGGGCACGGCCGACGTCGTCTCCCGATCCGCTGGCGTCATAGCGGGGCTGCCGGTGGCCGTGGCCGTGTTGGACGCGGGCAGCGGGTCGTTGCTGTCGGCGCAAGCCCTGCGCGTCGACGGCGACTTCATCGGTCGAGGAGAAAGCGTCATGCGGGTGACGGGACCGCTACCTTCTTTGCTGACGTGCGAGCGCACCATGCTCAACCTGCTCAGTCACCTGTCCGGGGTCGCCACCCTCACCCGCCGCTGGGTTGACGAGGTCGCCGGGACCGGCGCGGTGATCCGGGACACCCGCAGGACGCTTCCCGGGCTGCGCCATCTGGAGAAGTACGCCGTGCGGTGTGGCGGTGGAGTGAACCACCGGATGGCTCTCGGCGACGCTGCACTCATCAAGGACAACCACGTTGCAGCCGCCGGCGGCATCGCCGACGCGATCAGAGCGGTCCGGGCACACGCGCCTTCCGTGGAGCTCGAGGCGGAGTGCGACACGGTGGAGCAGGTGCGCCAGGCCGTCGACGCAGGCGCGACCCTCGTCCTGCTGGACAACATGAGCACCTCCCAGATGAAAGAGGCCGTGCTGATCGCCGGCTCGGTACGAGGCATCCGGCTGGAAGCCAGCGGTGGCCTCACCCTCGCCAGAGCACGGGAAGTGGCAGAGACGGGCGTCGACTACCTGTCGGTCGGCGCGCTGACGCACTCAGCCGGATCGTTGGACCTGGGCCTCGACCTCTGCGACGGATGAACCTCGTGCCGTGTGCATCCGGGCTGCTCACCCTCGCACCGGCCCAACCAAGCGCTCGGACCCACGACGAGCTCATGCGTTGTGACGGAGCACCCTCGCGGCAGCGCCCGCACCCGGCCGTGGAACGTTACCGGCCGCCGTTAGGCTCCTTGCGCGGCGTCGACGAGCGCCACCCGCCGGCGAAAAAGGTCACCCACGTATGCAGATCAGCCCATCCGCGGCGCGCCGCGCCGTCCAGGTCGTCGCCCTCACCGAGGCGCTCAGCTGGGCGGGGCTGCTGATCGGCATGCTGTTCAAGTACGTGCTCGCCGACGATGAGCGAGGAGTGCAGTTCTTCGGGCCGGTGCACGGCG
>JAVEDJ010000265.1 GCA_030841025.1 Actinomycetota bacterium | reverse complement strand
CGGGTAGCGCTGCCCCGGCGCGCGCCGCGACCGCGACCCCGTCGCCGGCGGCCGACGTCTCGGCCTTGCCCCCGTGTCCCACCCTTGCCGACGCCCGGCCGCGGGCCGATGGGCTGCCAGCCTTGCGGTTGGAGTGCCTCGGCGCCGGCCCCGCGGTGCGCCTGTCCGACCTGCGGGGCACCCCGATGGTGCTCACGGTCTGGGCCGCCTGGTGCACCAACTGCGCCCGCGAGGCTCCGCTGTTCACCGCGCTGCACCGCAAGGCGGGCGACAAGCTGCGCTTCTTCGGTGTGCACTACAAGGCCGAGCGCGGCTATGGCCTCGCCGCGGCTCGGGACTTCGGAGTCTTCTACCCGTCGGTGCACGACGCCGACGGCGACCGGACGGTCAGGGCGTTGCGCGCGACTGCGCCGCCCCAGACCTTCTTCGTGACGGCCGACGGGCGGGTGGCCGAGCACCACGTGGGCGAGATCACCAGCGAGCACCAGCTCGAGTCGCTGGTCTCGCGCTACCTCGGGGTGAGCGTGTGACGGAGGGGTCCGCCGGTGACCGTCGGGACGGTCCGCCGCCATGGTTGCGTCCGCTCGTCCAGGCCGCCGCCGACGTGCGACCCGAGCAGCTGAGCCGGTTCCTTCCCCCCGCTGAGGGTGGCCGTCAGTCCGCGGTCCTGATGCTCTTCGGGCCCGGTGAGCACGAGACCGGCGCCGTGCGCGGCGCGGCGGCCCCGGTCGGCGACGTGCTGCTCATCGAACGCGCCCACGACATGCGCAGCCACCCGCGCCAGGTCGCGTTCCCCGGTGGAGCGGTCGACCCCGGCGACGACGGCCCGGTCGCTGCGGCGCTGCGCGAGTCCGTCGAGGAGACCGGCCTGGACCCCAGCGGGGTCGACGTGCTGGGCACCCTGCCGGCGATGTTCCTGCCGCCCAGCGGCTACGTCGTCACGCCGGTGCTCGGCTGGTGGCGGGAGCCGTCGGCGGTCAGCGTGGTCGACCCGCGGGAGGTCGCGTCCGTGCACCGCGTGCCGCTGCGCGAGCTGCTCGACCCCGCGAACCGGTTCCAGGTCGCCCACCCCAGCGGGTACGTCGGCGCCGCTTTCCGCGTGTCGGGGCTGCTGGTCTGGGGCTTCACGGCCGGCCTGCTCGACCGGCTCATGCGGCTGGCCGGCTGGGAGCAGCCGTGGGACCGCGAGCGGCGTGAGGAACTGCCCCCGGAGATGGTCAGTGGCCCGGTGATCCGTCCGTGAACTGGCTGGACATCGTCCTGGTGATCGCCGGGCTCTCCTTCGCGTTCAGCGGCTACCGGCAGGGGTTCGTCGTCGGCGTGCTCGCGTTCGCGGGTTTCCTGGGCGGCGGCGTGGTGGGCCTGATCGTTGCTCCCAAGATCGTGGGCGGTCTGGAACCCGGAGCGCTGCAGTCGCTGCTGGCGATCGGCGTCGTGCTGGCGGCCGCCACGACGGGTCAGGTCGCGCTCGCCTGGGTGGGCACGCGCGTGCGCGACCTCATCACCTGGCGTCCCGCCCGCACCCTCGACGCCACGCTGGGCGCGCTGGTCAGCGTGCTCGCCATGCTGCTCGTCACCTGGTTCCTCGCCTCGGCCCTGCGCCCCGGCCCGGTGCCCGCGCTGTCCCGGCAGATCAGCGACTCGCGGGTGATCACGGCCGTCGACCAGGTCGTGCCCGAAGAGGCCCGGACGTTGTTCTCCTCGTTCCGGCGGGTCCTGGACGACAACGGCCTGCCGACCGTCTTCGGCGGGCTGTCGCCGGAGCGCATCCGTTCGGTGGCACCGCCACGGCCGGACGTCGCCCGTGACCCAGATGTCCGGCGGGCCAGCGCGAGCATCGTGCAGATCACGGGCACGGCGAGCGCGTGCAACCGACGTCTCGACGGGTCCGGGTTCGTCATCTCGGCCAAGCACGTGCTCACGAACGCGCACGTCGTGGCCGGTGTGACGCGGCCCAACGTCCGGGTCGGTGGCGTAGGGCGACGGCTGCTGGCCCGGGTCGTGGTCTTCGACCCCGCACGCGACCTCGCGGTGCTCTACGTGCCGAACCTGGAGGCGCGGCCGCTGCGGTTCAACGGCAGCGGTGGCCGCGGGGACGAGGGCGTCGTGGCGGGCTTCCCGCAGGGCGGTCCCTTCCAGCTCGAGCCGGCGCGGATCCGCGACACCATCAACGCCCGGGGACCCGACATCTACCACTCGCGACAGGTGACCCGCCAGGTGTTCTCGCTGTTCGCCGACGTCGAGCCCGGCAACTCCGGCGGTCCGCTGGTCGCTCCCAACGGGCGGGTCTACGGCGTGATCTTCGCCAAGTCGCTCGACGACCCCAACACGGGTTACGCGCTCACCGGCGAGGAGGCCGCGCCCGTCGTACGAGCGGGTCGGGCACGGACGACTCAGACGTCGACCGGGTCCTGCGCCTGAGCCTGCCGGCGCAGTCGCGGTGGCGTGCTCACCGTCGCGTCGCTGTCCGACTCGAGCGCTGCGGCGGTGCGCTCCGCGAAGGACATGAGCCCCCGCACGTCGACGTCGTACGGCGGTTGTTCGGTGTACGACGCGATGCGGCCCGCGCCGCGGCGCAGCAGCGTGACCGCACCGGGGGCGTTGCCGCGCGCCAGGTGGGTGAGCCCGACGGCCAGCTGCGCGAGGCCCTGCCAGAGGTCGCGCTCGTCGTCCGGGGCGGACTTCCAGGTGCCCTCGAGCACCTCATGGGCATGGAACGGCCGGCCCGCGTCGAGCAGCCGCTGCGCCTCGACGAGCGACTCGAGCGGCGGCAGCACCAGATCCTCCGGTACCCGCTCGACGCCCTCGCTGTCGTGCGGCAACGGCCGCCCGAGCCCGTCGCGCGGTCGTGCGTTGAGCGCCCGCCCGCGGGGGTCGCGGTCGCGGGGCGGTGTCGGCCCGGTCATCGGTCCAGCTCGGTCATCGGTCCAGCTCGCTGTCGGCCAGCCAGTCGAGCAGCACCCGGCTGAAGGTGCCCGGGTCCTCCTCGTGCGGGAAGTGACCGACGCCGGGCATCAGGAGCCAGCGGTAGTCGGCCTCGACCCAGCGTTCGGAGCCGGTGCCGCTGCGCTCGGTCACGGGACGGTCGAGCGCGCCCTGCACCTGCAGCGTCGGCACCGTCACGGGGTTGCGCATCCGCCGCGCGTAGCGCAACCCGTCGGGCCGCGCCACCGACCGCAGCCCCCACCGGTAGGACTCGAGTGCGCTGTGGGCGACCCCGGCGATCTGGATGGCCTGGCAGTAGCGGGTTGCCGCCTCCCCGTCGGGCCACCCGGGGCCGGACCACGCGTGCAGCAGCCGGAGCACTTCCAGACCGCCGTCGGCGACGAGCCGGCGCTCGGGCAGCATCGGGGCCTGGAAGCCCAGCACGTGCCGGCTCGC
Organism: Actinomycetota bacterium; assembly: GCA_030841025.1. Taxonomy (GTDB): domain Bacteria; phylum Actinomycetota; class Actinomycetes; order JACCUZ01; family JACCUZ01; genus BP-173. Next base: position 547 of record JAVEDJ010000265.1, on the reverse strand, counting down.
CTGCACCTGGCGCAGGTCCCGCAGGTGCGTCACCCGAAGTCGGCGTGGGTGCGGCATGGAGACGGCCGCGAGGCGCTTCACCTGCCGGGGGTGGACGGCGGCCGCGGTCCAGGCAACCAGGCCTCCGAGACCGTGCCCGACGACCACCGCATCCCGCTCGCCGAGCGAGCGGATGACGCCGGCCGCGTCCGCTGCCAGCGTCATGGGGTCGTAGCCGCGCGGCGGCTTGTCGCTGGCGCCGTAGCCCCGCAGGTCCATGGCGGCGGCTCGGTAACCGGCCTCGGCGAGCGCGCCGAGCTGGTGGCGCCAGGCCCACCAGAACTCGGGGAAGCCGTGCAGGAACAGCACCAGCGGGCCGTCACCGGTCACGGCGACGTGGAAGCGGGCCCCGTTCGCGGCGACCATGCGGTGCTCCCACGGGCCGGCGACCCGGGCGACGGAAGCGTCCGGTCGCTGCTCAGCTGGTCGGCGGCTGAGCATCGGCAGACAGCGGCTTCTTGAGGAAGGCGGCTGTCTCCTTGCTGGTGCGGATGGTGCGCTCGGGCGG
>JAVEDJ010000141.1 GCA_030841025.1 Actinomycetota bacterium | reverse complement strand
TGGCAATACAAGTAGTGGAATCGGGCAGGTCAGGTGAGGCCGAACAGCGCCTTGGCGTTGTCGAGCAGGATCTTGCGGCGGACGGCGTCGTCGAAGGGCAGCTGGTCGAACTCCGCCAGCCATCGCTCGGGGGTGATGACAGGCCAGTCGGAGCCGAACAACGTCCGGTCGGGAAGCAGCCGGTTGACCTGCTGCACGAGCTGCGGTGGGAAGTACCGGGGCGCCCAACCGGACAGGTCCAGATAGACGTTCCCCTTGTGGCGCGCCATGGCCAGCTGCTCGTCCTGCCATGGCCAGCCCGGATGCGCGGAGATCAGCGTCAGGTCCGGGTGGTCCGCGGCGATGTCGTCGAGGTAGGGGATGGGCGCGGTGTACTTCAGCTTGAAACCCAGCCCGCCCCGGACGCCTGCCCCGTTGCCCATCATGCCGGTGTGAAAGAGACAGACCAGCCCGAGCTCCGCGGCGAGGCCCCACAACGGTGCGAAGCGTGGGTCGTTCGCATAGAAGTGCTGACGACCCGGATTGAACTTCAACCCGTGCAGCCCGAGATCCTTGATCCTGCGGACCTCCTCGAGTGCCAGCCGACCCATCCACGGGTCCACCCCACCGAAGCCGAGGAACGTGTCGGGGTAGTCGCGAACCGCCCTCGCGATGTGGTCGTTCGGCACAGGAGGCAGCCCGGACGACGTGGAGTCGTCCGAAGCCAGCAGGACCGCCATCATCGCGCGACCGCGGTAGGCCTCGGCAAGATCGGCCATGGAGACCGGCGGCAGCTCCCTGCCGAAGTACGAGCTCATCGCCCCCTGGCGCCCGCCCCCCATCGAACCGAGTGACACGTCGTCCCACGGATGCACATGGCAGTCGATGGCTTTCAACGTCATGCCCCCTCCCGGAGCGCGCCGCGCTCAGGCATGCCGAGCTCTGCCAGCACGTCGTCGGTGTCCTGGCCGAGCTCCGGCGGAGCCAGCAAGCCGACGCAGGGTGTGGCGGAGAATCGCGCGGGCGGAGCGACGGTCACGACCTCCCCCTGGCTCGGGTGCCGCAGTCGCAACTCGAGCCCCAGGTGGCGGGCCTGCGGCTCCTCGAACACCTCCCCGATGGTGTTGACCCGCGCATGCGGTACGTCGTGCGCGCTGAGCCGTCGTTGCCACTCGGCGCTCGAGCGGAGTGCGAACTCGGGCGCCAGGAGTTCGTGCAGCTCCTCGAAGTGCTCGATGCGCGCGTCCCTGGTGGCGAACCGCGGGTCGTCGGCGAGGTCGTCGCGCCCGACCGCTGCGATGAGCCCCCGCCAGAACTTCGTCGGCGAGGAGAGGTGGATGGTCATGACCCGTCCGTCGGCACAGCCGAATGCGTAGGACTGGCTGAGGCTGGGCCGCCGACGCGGACCGCCGGGGTCGCCTGTGTGGTGCCACATCGACGCCTCCGAGGAGAGGAACGCCGCGACAGCGCCGAACATGGAGACGTCGACGTACTGGCCGACACCGAGGCGATCGCGCGCATGCAGGCCCGCGAGGACGGCGTACGCCGCGGTCAGCCCGGCAATGCCGTCGGCCATCGCCGGACCGACGATCTGCGGTTGATCGGCGCTGATGGTCTGGCCGAGCAGCCCGGCCAGAGCTTGGCCGACGGTGTCGTAGACGGGTCGTTGGGCATCCGGGCCTTGCTGGCCGAAACCGGAGACGGAGCAGTAGACGAGCTGGTCGTTCCACTCGCGGGCCGTGTCGTAGCCGAAGCCCAGCCGATCCATCACGCCCGGCCGATAGTTCTCGAGCAGGACGTCGGCCTGGGTGACCAGCCGCCGGATCGCTTCCCTGCCGACGTCCTCGCGGATGTCCAGCGCGACGCTGCGCTTGCTTCGGTTGTAGGCGATGAAGTGCGGGCTGTAGCTGCCACCGGCGAAGGACCGGAACGGGTCGCCGCCGTCAGGCGCCTCGACCTTGATCACCTCGGCACCCAGGTCAGCCAGCAGCTGTCCGGCGTACGGGCCGGCGATGAAGCTCGCCAGCTCGACGACTCGGATCCCAGCCAGTGGGCCGCGGGCGGAGGACCGCGTCATGATGCCTCTGCCGCCGGAGCCGTGCGCTCCATCAGGACGTTGCCGGCCGCGGTGACGCTCGCCACCCATCCCGGGTTTACCGCGTAGACGGTGTCCACCGTGTCGATCACGGCCGGGCCCTCCGCGGTGCAGCCAGGTGCCATGTCCTCCAGCCGCACGATCGGTGTCGGCACCGCCGGTGTGTCGACCGACCAGCGGACGTCGCGAACGGCGTGCGGCTCGGCTCGGCTCGGCCTCGTCTCGACCTCGACCGGTGTCCATGTCGGCATCGGCGCGCGGAGATCGACCACCACCTCGCGCAGCTGTGCGCCTTCGAGCAGCTCCGCCGCGCGGTGCAGCGCCTGCTCGACCGGCTCATCGTGCTTCAGGACCAGCTCACGCCGGACGCCGCCTCGCTCGAGCACGAGGGACTGTGCCGCGGTCACGGCTGGACCTGCAAAGCCTTCACCGCGCATGTCCAGATCGCCCTGCGTCCGCAGGGACACCATCGCGTCGTGCACGAAGCTGCCGGTCCCGGCGTCGCAGATGCTCATGGAGGCGGTGCGGCTGTAGCGGTGCCAGACGTCGACCGTCGAGGACCCGAACGCACTGAAGACCGAGCCGTGCGGGAAGCCGATGACCCGGCGGATGCCGACCTGCTCGGCTATGTCGCAGCCATGCAGCGGCCCCCCGCCGCCGAAAGCGAACAGCGTGTAGGCGTCGGCGTCCACCCCGGTTGCCGCCACGCGGGCGTGCACCTCGTTGCCCATGGCCGCGTTGACCTCGGCGCGAACCATCGCCGCGGCAGTCTGCACGTCGACATCGAGCTCCTTGGCCAGACGACGCTCCACCACGGTGTGCGCCCGCCCCGCGTCGAGGCGCATGCGCCCACCAAGGAACCCCTCGGCGTCGAGCAGACCCAGCAGGAGGTTCGCGTCGGTGACGGTCGGCCGTTGGCCGCCCTTGCCGTAGCAGACAGGCCCCGGCGTCGAGCCCGCGCTCTCCGGCCCCACGACGAGTCGGCCGTCCACCAGCTTGGCGATGCTGCCACCGCCGGCACCGATGGACTCGGTCGAGATCACCGGGACCGCGATGCGCATCCCCGCCACCACGGGGTCCTGCACGACGGCCGGCTCCGTCCCGTCGAGGACCGCGACGTCGAGGCTGGTGCCACCCATGTCGGCCGTCACGACGTGGGTCAGTCCGAGCTGCTCGGCGGTGACGGCCGCGCCGCGAACCGCGACGGCCGGCCCGCTGCTCAATGTCTGCACGGCAACGGTCTTGGCCACACGTGCCGACCCGCCCGCAGCATGCACGACCAGCAACGGCCGCCGCATGCCGTGCGACCGCGCCAGGTCCTCCGCGCGGTAGAGACCGCGGGACAGATCGCCGTGGAGGTACGCGTTCAGCAGCACGGTGTTGGTCCGTGTGTGGTCCTCGTCGCTCGCCGTGACCTCGTGGGCCAGCTGCAGAGGCACGGAGCGCAGATAGTGGACGGGGTAGCGCTCGCGGACGAACCCGCGGACCACCCGCTCGTGGGTAGGGTCACGCCAGCTGTTGCGCAGACTCACCGCGATGATCCGTGCCCCGAGCGCCACCAGCTCGCGTACTGCTGTGAGGACCAGCTCGGCCGACGGCGTGCTGACCACGCGGCCATCGGCGTCGATCTCCCCATCGATGCCTCGAACCATCGCCGGGTCCAGGAAGGGATGGTCATCGACGACGCCGTCGGCATAGAGGGAGCGCTCGGCTCCAGCATTGACCAGCAGTCCGACCTTGGGACCCCGACGCTGCAGCAGCGTGTTGGTTCCTAGCGTCGTCGACAAGCGGACCACCTGCGTCTGGCCAAGGAAGCCGGACAGGTCATGGTCGAACGCCGCTGCGCCACGGGTGAGGCAGCCGACGAAGCACTCGGTCAGGTCATGCGGCGTCGTGAGGACCTTGGCCCGGTGCGCGACGTCGCCATCAGTGAAGAAGCCGTCGGTGAACGTGCCACCGACGTCGATGTCCGCGGTGTATCGCCCGCTCTTGGCGATCGGCGCTGCGGCTCGGCTCATCTGCGCGTCCCGAGCGATACGCCGCCCAACCGCTCCACCCACGCGGTCACGTTCTCGGGATCGGCGTCGGCCGGCAGCTCCCCGGACGTCAGCAGCAAGCCCGTGCGGCCGGTCCATCGGCTCGCCGCGTCATCAGCCGGCGGCTGGCGGACCACATCGGCGGGCACGACATCAGCTGCGCCCAGCACCACGTCGACGGGGCCCTCGGGTGGCTCTGTCGAGGGAGCGAGCCAGATGCTGGCGAC
>JAVEDJ010000386.1 GCA_030841025.1 Actinomycetota bacterium | reverse complement strand
CCTCGGCTCGATCCTGGCCCAGGACCGGTACCTCCCGCGCCAGCTGCACACGCGTGGCGACCGACTCGCCTACAGCAACGGCATCATCATTCTGGCGTCGTTCGCCGTCCTGCTCATCGTCGCCTTCGATGCAGAGGTCACCCGGCTGATCCAGCTCTACATCGTGGGTGTCTTCGTCTCGTTCACGTTCAGTCAGACGGGGATGGTGCGGCACTGGACGAGGCTGCTGCGGACCGAGACCGACCCGGCCGTACGACGACGCATGCGACGCAGCCGGGTCATCAACGCGGTCGGCCTCTCCGTGACCGGCGTGGTGCTCGTCGTCGTGCTCATCACGAAGTTCCTGCTCGGCGCCTGGATCGCCATCGCAGCGATGGTCGTCTTGTTCCTGCTGATGAAGGGGATCCGCGGCCACTACGACCGCGTCGCACGCGAGCTCGTCATCGACGAGGACGAGGACACCATGCTGCCCTCGCGCACGCACGCCATCGTGCTGGTGTCGAAGATCCACAAGCCCACGTTGCGGGCGATCAACTACGCCCGCGCGATGCGTCCCACCACCCTCGAAGCCGTGACGGTCGGCGTCGACCCCGAGGAGACCCGGCAGCTTCAGGAGGAGTGGGACCGACGCAACATCCCCATCCCGCTCAAGGTGCTCGACTCGCCGTTCCGCGAGGTCACCGACCCGGTCATCGACTACGTCCGCAGCTTGCGGCGTGGCAGTCCGCGCGACCTGGTGACCGTGCTGATCCCCGAGTACGTCGTCGGGCACTGGTGGGAGCACCTGCTGCACAACCAGAGCGCGCTGCGGCTGAAGGGACGCCTGCTGTTCACCCCCGGCGTCATGGTCACCAGCGTGCCGTGGCAGCTGGCGTCCTCGGCTGGTCGTGAGGAGCGCCTTGAAGGCACCGGCTCCGCCGTGCGCCGCGGCAAGAGGCATCGCGGGGACGGATCGTCCTGACCGGCGGCCCCACCGACCCCCCTCCCCGCCGCCCGTCGGGAGCGCCCGACGGGGCGGTCGGCTCCTCGTTCGTGGTGCGAGTCGGTGCGGTGGCCCACGGGGGTCACTGCGTCGCGCGACACGAGGGCCGGGTGGTCTTCGTCCGGCACGCCCTGCCGGACGAGCTGGTCCGGGTGGTGGTCACGGACGGAGGCCCGCACTCGTCGTACTGGCGGGCGGATGCCGTCGAGGTGCTCGAAGCCGCGCCGGGACGCGTCGACCCACCCTGTCCCTGGGCCGGTCCCGGCAAGTGCGGCGGCTGCGACTGGCAGCACGCCTCGCTCCACGTGCAGCGCTCCTTGAAGGCCCACGTCGTGCAGGAGCAGCTGTCGCGGCTGGCCGGCATCGAGCGCGACGTCGTGGTCGAGGCTGTGCCCGGCGACCGGGACGGTCTGGACTGGCGCACCCGTGTGACCTACGCGGTCGACGAGTCGGGCAGGGCGGGACTGCGCGCGCACCGGTCCCACCACGTCGTACCGATCGACTTCTGCCGTATCGCGCACCCTCTCGTGCGCGACGCGGCGGTGGAACAGCGGACCTGGCCGCCGGACCGTTCGGTCGACGTGTCCTGCGCACCGGCGACAGGGGAGCGGCTCGTGCTCGTCGACGGGGTGCTCGACCGCGAGCTCTCGGTGCTCCGCGGTGAGGACGCCGCGGTCGTGGAAGAGGACGACGGCCGACCGTTCCGCGTGACCGGCGGGGGTTTCTGGCAGGTGCATCCCGGTGCGCCTTCGACCCTGCGCTCGGCCGTGATCGACTCCCTCGGCCCGCAGCCGGGGGAGTCGGCGCTCGACCTCTATGGCGGGGTCGGGCTCTTCGCGGCGGCGCTCGCCGGCCGGGTCGGCCCCGGTGGGCGGGTCACGTTGGTCGAGGGTGACTCGACGGCGGTCGCCGATGCTCGGCACAACTTGTCCGACCTGTCGGCGGTGCGCATCGAACGAGGCCGGGTCGACCACGTGTTGCGGCGGTTGCGCCTGCGGCGCGCCGACGTCGTCGTCCTGGACCCGCCACGGTCGGGGGCTGGGCGGGCGGTCGTCGACCTGGTCAGCCGGGTACGGGCCCGGCGCATCGCCTACGTCGCCTGTGACCCGGCCGCGCTGGCCCGGGACCTGAAGTGGTTCGCGGAACGTGGCTACGCCCTCGTGGACCTCCGGGCGTTCGACCTTTTTCCGATGACCCATCACGTCGAATGTGTCGCGACCCTGGCGCCCGCCTGACTCGAGTGGCATCCTCATGTCTCATGGGGGCATTGGGGTGGGTACGGAGCTGCGCATGAGAGAGCTGCGCGCCGCGACAATTCTGCTGCTGATCGCGGCATGCCTGTTGATGGGGCTGCCGCTGTTGACGTCGCTCACGCTCTGACCGCGCGTCACCGGCATGGTCCAACATGGGTTGCGAAGTATCTTGATGTCGAGATAATCTTGCCGGGCCGCAGTCCGGCGCGCGACGCCGTGGCGGCAGGATGTCGGTGACGAGAGGAGAACCCGGTGGCAGGCACGCAGGACAGCTTCGGCAGCAGGAGCAAGCTCGAGGTCGGGGGGTCCTCGTACGACATCTACCGGCTCGACGCGGTCGAGGGCTCCGAGCGGTTGCCCTACTCGTTGAAGATCCTCTTGGAGAACCTGCTCCGCACCGAGGACGGCGCCAACATCACGGCGGACCACATCACGGCACTGGCCAACTGGGACCCGCAGGCCGAGCCCGACACCGAGATCCAGTTCACGCCGGGCCGGGTGGTCATGCAGGACTTCACCGGCGTACCTTGCGTCGTCGACCTCGCCACCATGCGCGAGGCGGTCGCGGAGCTGGGCGGCGATGCCGCGAAGATCAACCCGCTGGCGCCCGCTGAACTGGTCATCGACCACTCCGTCATCGCCGACCTGTTCGGCGCCCCGGACTCCTTCGAGCGCAACGTGGCGCTGGAGTACGACCGCAACTTCGAGCGTTACCAGTTCCTGCGCTGGGGGCAGAGCGCCTTCGACCAGTTCAAGGTCGTGCCGCCCGGCACGGGGATCGTGCACCAGGTCAACATCGAGTACCTCGCCCGCGTCGTCTTCGAGCGCGACGGGGTGGCCTACCCCGACACGCTGGTGGGCACCGACTCGCACACCACCATGGTCAACGGCCTCGGTGTGCTCGGCTGGGGTGTCGGCGGGATCGAGGCCGAGGCCGCGATGCTCGGCCAGCCGGTGTCGATGCTGATCCCGCGGGTCGTCGGCTTCAAGCTCAGCGGTGAGCTGCCGGAGGGCGCGACCGCGACCGACCTCGTGCTCACCATCACCGAGATGCTCCGCAAGCACGGTGTGGTCGGCAAGTTCGTCGAGTTCTACGGCGACGGTGTCGCTGCGGTGCCGCTGGCCAACCGCGCCACCATCGGAAACATGAGTCCCGAGTACGGGTCCACGGTCGCGATCTTCCCGATCGACGACGAGACGATCCGCTACCTGCGGATGACCGGTCGCGACGAGCAGCAGGTCGCCCTCGTCGAGGCCTACGCGAAAGAGCAGGGACTGTGGCACGCGCCTGCAGAGGCGGGCGCCACCGAGCCGGTGTACTCGGAGACGGTCGCGCTGGACCTCGGCACCATCGTGCCGTCGCTCGCGGGTCCGAAGCGGCCCCAGGACCGCGTGTCCCTGTCCGAGGCGAAGTCGTCGTTCCGCGGCGCGCTGACCGACTACGCCAGCGACGGCGTGCAGAGCGAGGTCGACGAGGCCGCCGCCGAGACCTTCCCTGCCAGCGACCCGATCGCGGTCGGGCACGGGAACGGCGAGGCAGGCGCGCCACACCCGCCGCACGGCAGCCCGGACGGTCGACGGCCGAGCAACCCCGCGACCGTGACAATCGACGGCACGAAGGTCGAGATCGACCACGGTGCTGTCGTCATCGCGGCGATCACCTCCTGCACCAACACGTCCAACCCGACCGTGATGATCGGCGCCGCCCTCGTGGCCAAGAACGCCGTCGAGAAGGGCCTGACCAGCAAGCCGTGGGTCAAGACGACGCTGGCGCCAGGCTCGAAGGTCGTCATGGACTACTACGAGCGCGCCGGCCTCACGCCGTACCTCGACAAGCTCGGCTTCAACCTTGTCGGCTACGGCTGCACGACCTGCATCGGCAACTCCGGCCCCATCATCCCCGAGGTCAGCGAGGCCGTGAACCACAACGACCTCGCCGTTGTCTCCGTGCTGTCGGGCAACCGCAACTTCGAGGGGCGCATCAACTCGGACGTGAAGATGAACTACCTGGCGTCGCCGCCGTTGGTGGTCGCCTATGCGCTCGCCGGTTCGATGGACATCGACATCACGACCGAACCGCTGGCGCAGGACCCCGACGGCAACGACGTGTACCTGCGCGACATCTGGCCGTCGAGCCAAGAGGTCCAGACCGTCGTCGACTCGGCGGTGGCGTCGGAGATGTTCAGCCGTGACTACGCCGACGTGTTCACCGGCGACGAGCGCTGGCAGAACCTTCCGACGCCGACGGGGGACACGTTCGACTGGGACCCGAACTCGACCTACGTCCGCAAGCCGCCGTACTTCGAGGGGATGGCCGCCGAGCCCGAGCCCGTCACTGACATCGAGGGCGCGCGGGTGCTCGCGATGCTGGGCGACTCGGTGACGACCGACCACATCTCGCCGGCTGGGTCCATCAAGGCCGACTCGCCCGCCGGCGCATACCTGCAGGAGCACGGCGTCGACCGGCGTGACTTCAACTCCTACGGCTCCCGTCGCGGCAACCATGAGGTCATGATCCGCGGCACGTTCGCGAACATCCGGCTGCGCAACCAGCTCGCGCCCGGCACCGAGGGCGGTGTCACCCGGCACCTGCCCGACGGCGAGCAGATGACCATCTTCGACGCATCCTCGCGCTACCAGGCCGACGGTGTGCCGCTCCTGGTGCTGGCCGGCAAGGAGTACGGCTCGGGGTCGTCACGCGACTGGGCCGCCAAGGGCACCGCGCTGCTCGGTGTCCGCGCGGTCATCGCGGAGTCCTACGAGCGGATCCACCGCTCGAACCTCATCGGCATGGGCGTGCTGCCCCTGCAGTACCGCGATGGCGAGACGGCCTCCTCGCTCGGGCTCACCGGCGAGGAGGAGTTCTCGGTGACCGGCGTCACCGCGCTCAACGACGGTACGACGCCGCGCGAGGTGACCGTCGTCGCGCGCGGCACCGGCGACAAGGACATCGAGTTCTCGGCCCGGCTGCGGATCGACACCCCCGGCGAGGCCGACTACTACCGGCACGGCGGAATCATGCAGTACGTCCTGCGCTCGCTGCTGGACTCCTAGGCTGCGGGCGGCCCCGTGCCCAGGTGCTGGTCCAGCCAACGGGTCTGCTCGAGGACCTGGAACGCCTCGCCGCCCTCGTGCTCGTTCCACTCCCACACGCGCAGGTCAGCGGGGCCGCCGTAACGGTTGTGCGCGGCGAAGACCGTCGACGGCGGGCACACCGCGTCGCGGATGCCCACGCTCCACAGGCTCGGGCTGACCGCCTGCGGGGCGAGGACGGCGATGTCGAAGTAGGCGAGTGCCGCGAACGCCTGCTCCGCGGCGTCGCGGTGCGTGCTGAGCCAACGCACCAGCTCGGTGTAGGGGTCGTCCGCAGCCAGCTCGGCGGCCCGGCGGAAGTGGCACAGGAACGGGACGTCGGCCAGCACGGCGGCGACCGGGTCCTCCAGCAGCCAGCCGCGCAGGATCGAGACGGCCAACGAGAGGGCGCCGCCCTGGCTGCTGCCGGCGGTGACGATGCGGGCCCCGTCGACCTCGGGGTGTGCTGTGACGGCCTCGACCGCGCGGACCGCGTCGGTGAACAGCCGGCGGTAGTAGTACCGGGCCGGATCGGGCAGGCCGCGGGTCAGGAACCCGGGGACGTGCGGCGGGGCACCGAGCCGGTCGTGGTCGGGGGTGTCACCGGCGTGGTGGTCGCTGCCCTGGCCACGGGTGTCCATGACCAGGTGCGCATAACCCAGGGCCGACCAGGTCAGCCACTCGTGGGGAAGTCCCCGGCCGCCGCCGTAGCCGACGTACTGCACGATGCAGGGTAACGGCGTGGAGCGATCGCGCGGCAGCACCAACCAGGCCGACACCCGCTGCCCGGCGTAGCCGCTGAACCTCACGACGAAGACCTCGACCGTGCGCAACGGCGAGTCGTAGGCGGTGAACGTCGCGTCGAGCGGATAGGACTCGGCCTCGGAGAGCGTCGCCTGCCAGAACTGCTGCAGGTCGGACGGTACGGCCAGCTCGGGACGGTAGGCCCGCAGCTCGGCGATCGGCAGGTCGAAGTGCGTCGTCATGGCGGGCACGATGGCATACGGCGCACGCGGCTGCATCGTTAGGCTGCTCGGCGATGAGCACCTTGGCCATCTTCGCGGTATTGGCCACCGCAGTGACGTTCGGCGCCCTGGTGCAGGGTGCGGTCGGTCTCGGACTCGGGCTGGTCGCGGCACCGGTGTGCGCCCTGGTCGATCCCGAGCTGATGCCCGGCGTCATGCTGTGGCTCGCCGCCGCATATCCGGTGCTCACCCTGCTGCGCGAAGGCCGGGCCTCCGACTGGGGTGGCCTCGGGTGGGCGTTTGCCGGGCGGGTCCCGGGGACGGCCCTGGGCGTGGCGGTCGTGTCGCTGGTGTCCCCGCGGCTGCTTGGACTCCTGGTGGGCGTGATGGTGCTCGTGGCAGCGGTGTTGACCTGGCGCGTCGTCACGCTGCCGATGCGGCGTCGGGTGCTGTTCGGCGCGGGCGTGGTGTCCGGCGTCACGGGCACCGCGACGTCGATCGGCGGTCCGCCGCTCGCGCTGGTCTACCAGCACGAGTCGGGGGCACGGCTGCGGGCGACCATGGCGACCTACTTCCTGGGTGGCGCCCTGCTGTCGCTGGGCGGGCTCGCGCTGGTCGGCCGGCTGGCCACCTCCGACGCGGTGTGGGCACTCGCGCTGGGGCCGTTCCTCGTGGTCGGTTTCCTGCTCTCCGACCTGGTGCGACGGCACGTCGATGCCGGTCGGACGCGGGCCGCTGTGCTGATCGTCTGTGGTCTCAGCGCGCTGGCACTCGTGGTGCGCAGCGCGCTGGGCTGACCGGAGGGCTTGATGTCAGCGGCGGCTGGGATGCTGGTGCGGTGAGCCAGCACGTCGTACCTCCAGGCTGGCCGGCGGAGGTTCGCCCCCCGGGCACTTCGGACTGGACGCGATCAGCGAGCACGTGGCTGTTCGACATCTGCCCGCACGACTACCGCTCCTACGCGGTGCTGCGCCGCCACCCGGTCGTGCTCGCGCGCGTCGCGGCCCACCATCTGGAGGCGGGCATCGAGGCCGCGCGCATCGGGCTGTCGCGGGCCCGTCACGAGCTGGCCGACGTGGTCGACGTGGCAACGGTCGAGCAGGCGGTGGCGGCGTACGAGCGTGAGGGCGCGCGCCTGCTCGCCACGGCGCGCTCGCTCGCGCTGGTCGAGCAGGCGCTGCGCGGACGGCGCTACGTCCGCCGCCTCTAGCGCCGGCTGTGAGCCTGCTCACCGGTTCGGACCGACCGGCGCGGTCACTCAGGAACGGCTCACGGTCTCAACGTAGACTCGGGTCACCGACATGACCGTGAGCGACAGGAGCGACCGCGTGGGACTGCTCGAGACGATCCGGGGTCCTCGCGACCTACGACGCCTCGGCACCGACGAGCTGAGAACGCTTGCGGCGGAGATCCGCGACTTCCTGGTCAGCTCCGTCGCGCGCACCGGTGGCCACCTGGGACCCAACCTCGGGGTCGTCGAGCTCACGCTGGCTCTGCACCGGGTGTTCGACTCGCCGCGCGACCGCATCGTGTGGGACACGGGGCACCAGGCCTACGTGCACAAGATCGTGACCGGCCGGGCCGGCGGCTTCGCCAACCTCAAGCGCAAGGGCGGCCTGTCGGGCTACCCCAGCCAGGCGGAGTCCGAGCACGACATCGTCGAGAACTCCCACGCGTCGACGTCGCTGTCCTACGCCGACGGCATCGCCAAGGCACATCAGCTGCGCGGTCTCACCGACCGCCACGTCGTCGCCGTCATCGGCGACGGTGCGCTGACCGGCGGCATGGCGTGGGAGGCACTCAACAACATCGCGGCGGACAAGACCCGCCGCATCGTCATCGTCGTCAACGACAACGAACGGTCCTACGCGCCGACCATCGGCGGACTGGCCCACCACCTCGCCACACTGCGCACGACGCGTGGCTACGAGCGCTTCCTCGAGTGGGGCAAGCAGCTGCTCGGACGCACGCCGGTAGTCGGCGGGCCGATCTACGAGACGTTGCACGGCATGAAGAAAGGCATCAAAGACATCGTTGCCCCGCAGGGGATGTTCGAGGACCTGGGACTGAAGTACATCGGTCCGGTCGACGGCCACGACATCGAGGCGGTCGAACACGCGCTGCGCCGAGCCCGCGGCTTCAACGGGCCGGTCATGGTCCACTGCATCACCCGCAAGGGGCAGGGCTACAAGTTCGCCGAGGACGACGTGGCGGACAACTTCCACGGCATCGGCATCATCGATCCCGAGACGGGGCAGCCGTTGGCGGCCTCGGGCACGCCGTGGACGGAGGTCTTCGCAGGGGAGCTCGTGTCGATCGCCCAGGAACGTCCGGACATCGTGGCGATCACTGCCGCGATGCTGTTGCCGGTGGGGCTCGGGGAGTTCGCCGAGCGGTTCCCCGAGCGCGTCTTCGACGTCGGCATCGCCGAACAGCACGCCACGACGTCGGCGGCCGGACTGGCCATCGGTGGCATGCATCCGGTCGTCCCGGTCTACGCGACGTTCCTCAACCGTGCATTCGACCAGCTGCTGATGGACGTCGCGCTGCACAAGTGCGGCGTGACGTTCGTGCTGGACCGGGCCGGCGTGACCGGCGAGGACGGGGCGAGCCACAACGGCATGTGGGACCTTTCGATGCTCCAGGTGGTGCCGGGCCTGCGCATCGCCGCCCCTCGCGACGGAGCCACGCTGTGCCGCGAGCTGCGTGAGGCGGTCGAGGTGGAGGATGCGCCCACGGTGCTGCGCTTCCCGAGGGGCGCCGTCTGCGCGGACCTGCCCGCGGTGGCCACCATCGACGGGGTCGACGTCCTGCACCAGGCCGACGAGGCCGACGTACTGCTCGTGTCCGTGGGGGCGATGGCCGAGATCTGCGTCGAGGTGGCGCAGCGCTGCGCCAGCCAGGGCATCGGGGTGACCGTGGTCGACCCGCGATGGGTGAAACCGGTGCCCACGGCGATCGTGACGTTGGCCCGCGACCACCGTCTCGTAGTGACGGTCGAGGACGGCATTCGCGTCGGCGGTGTTGGAGGCGCCGTCGCGCAGGAGATGCGCGACGCCCGCGTCACGGCGCCGCTGCGCGACTTCGGCATCCCTGCCCGGTTCCTCGACCATGGGAAGCGGGCGGAGATCCTGACCGAGATCGGTCTGACCGCGCAAGACATCGCGCGTGACATCGTCGAGACCGTGGCGCAGCTGCAGGGGTCCCTCGCGGACCAGTCCGTCAGCGACTGACAGGCGGTCTGGCTAGCGGAAGATCGCCGGCCGCAGCCCTGGCATCGGGACCGCCTGGTCACGGAGCACGATCTGCGCGGGGCGGCCGCCCTGCTGGGCCAGCGTCACCTCGTCGGCGGTGAGCAGCAGCGGCCGGGAGAAGCCGCGGTCGGCGTCTGAGGTGGCGGCCGCGGCGGCGACGGTGAAGGCAGGGTCGATGCGGCTCAGGTCGAGCCAGCCACGGCGGCGCATCGGCACGGCGGCGGCGCGCATGCCGGTGCCGTCTGCGGCGCACAGGGCGACGCGGAGCGTTCGGGACGCGAGCAGCGTCACGACGTCGCAGTCACCGATCGGGCGCAGGATGGGCTGGTCGGTCAGGCGGTGCGCGGCAACCGCGCCCATGCGCTCGAGATAGTCACGAGCCACTGGCCACCAGGGACTCGGATCCAGGCCCGCCGCCTCCAGGGCGCCCTGGGGGATGATCACCACCTCGTCCGGGTCGGCCCCGACACCGACGAAGCCGAAGCCGAGGTCGATCGCGCCGCCCAGCACCCGATGGCGTACCCAGTCCAGACCCGGGTGGAGCGGGTGGCCCACCGGCAACCCTGCCGGCCGGGCGAGCTCCCTGAGCTCGTCGCCATGACGCTCCGCCACGATGCGCCGGCCGGTGAGATAGGCGTGCACCCGCATGCGCGCCAGGTCGCTCTCGAGCGGCGCGCCGGCCAGGGCGCGGCGCAGCTCGCGCCAGCTGACCGCGACGGGAGCGTCTCCGGTCAGCGTGACCCCCTCGTCGAACGGGACCATGTCGACGTCGTCCAGCACCGACACCGTGAGGGCCAGTCGGCGCAGGGCCAGCGCGTCGGGTGGGTGCACCCCCCCGACGGTACCGGGCCGACGCCTGCTTTACCTCCACCGCGAGGGTGACCGTGACGACGCAGCGTGCTGATCCGGCGTCGGACTGTGCGCTCAAGCGGCCGCTGGGCGGCTCAAGCCGGCTCGGCAGGCCGACGCAGCGGGGCGGGCAGGAACCTCGCTCCCGGACCGTCCGCCGCCGCGAGGTCGCTCGGGTTGGAGAAGGCACAGCGACGCAAGGAGAGGCAGCCACAGCCGATGCAGGACTCGAGCCCGTCGCGCAGGCTCGACAGCGCGGCGATCTGCTCGTCGAGCCGTCGGCGCCATCCCTGCGACAGCCGGGTCCAGTCCGCCTTGGTCGGCGTGCGGGCGCCGGGCAGGGTGGACAGGGCCGTGGCCACCTCCTCGAGGCTCAACCCGACATTGCGGGCAGCGCGGATGAAGGCGAGCCGGCGCAGGACGTTGCGCTCGTACCGTCGCTGCCCGCCGGTCGTGCGGGTGGCGTGGATCAGGCCGAGCCGCTCGTAGTAGCGCAGCGCGGACGTGGCGAAGCCGCTGCGTTGCGCCACGGCCCCCACGGTCATCAGGTCGGTCGACTGCACAGGTTGCTCTCCGAAGACTTGACTTAAAGTCGGCTTCAACTACAAGGATGACCGGACATCAAGCGAAGTGCAAGGAGATGCACATGTCCGTCGCCCTGATCACCGGCGCGTCCCGTGGACTTGGTCGGGCCCTCGCGCGGGAGCTCGCGGACCGAGGGTGGTTCCTCATCCTGGATGCGCGCGGCCACGAGGACCTCGAGGTGGTCGTGCGCCAGCTCGACCCGGCCCGCACCGTAGGCATCGCCGGCGACGTGACTGATCCGTCGCACCGCGCGGAACTCGCGGCTGCGGTGGCGTCGGCCGGTGGGCTCGACCTGCTCGTCAACAACGCGAGCCATCTCGGGCCGAGTCCGCAGCCGGTCCTGCGCGACTATCCGCTCGACGAGCTGGCCCGGGTCTACGCCGTGGACGTTCTGGCACCGCTGGCGGTGACGCAGCTGATGCTCCCGTCACTCGTGGCGTCGGTCGGAGTGGTCGTCAACGTCAGCTCCGACGCGGCCGTCGAGGCGTACGAGGGTTGGGGCGGCTACGGATCGGCCAAGGCGGCCCTCGACCACGTCACCGCTGTGCTCGGAGTCGAAGAGCCGAAGGTAAGTGCCTACAGCTTCGATCCGGGCGACATGCGCACCACGATGCACCAGCAGGCGTTCCCGGCACAGGACATCTCCGACCGGCCCGAGCCGGAGAGCGTCGTACCTGCGCTGTTGCGTCTGGTCGACGAGCGACCGCCGAGCGGCCGCTATCGCGCTGCCGCGCTCACGGCATCCGTCGCGGTGAGCCGGTGAGCGTCGACAACGAGCAGATCGCCCCGGGCTCGCCGTTTACCGTCGCCGGGATGCGCCCCGCTACCGAGCCCCCGGAGGCGCGGGGCGTGCCCCGCGACGGTGTGCGCCTGATGGTGGCCACCCCGGCCGGAGTGACGCACGCGGTGTTCGCCGATCTGGCTCGCTTTCTCCAGGCAGGCGACCTCGTGATCGTCAACACGTCGGCGACGATGGCCAGCTCCGTTGCGGGTCGCCGCCGATCCTCAGGCCGGCCAGTGACCGTGCACTTCTCGACCGCGCTGTCCGACGGTACCTGGGCGATCGAGCTGCGCCCTGGGCCTCGCGCGAGCGGTCCGATCCGGGACGCGCGCCGAGCCGAGGTCGTCGAGCTCGCCGGCGGCGGCCTGACCCTCCTCGACTCCTATCCGGTCGCGGGGGTCATCGCCAGCCGGTTGTGGCGCGCGGAAGCCGACCTGCCCGAGGACGTCCCGGCGTACCTCGCTGCGCACGGCGAACCGATCGCCTACGACTACGTGCCCGGCCACTGGCCGCTGGAGACCTATCAGACCGTCTTCGCACGGCACGCCGGCAGTGCCGAGATGCCCAGTGCCGCACGCCCGTTCACCAGCTCGCTGCTCACCGACCTGGTGACGGCCGGCATCTCGATCGCGCCGCTCACGTTGCACACCGGCGTCTCGTCCCCGGAGAAGGGCGAACCGCCGCTCCCCGAGCCCTACCGGGTGCCGGAGGCGACGGCTCGGCTGGTGAACATGACACGGGCCACCGGCGGCCGCATCGTCGCGGTGGGGACGACGGTCACCCGGGCGCTCGAGTCCGTCACGGAGCCGGATGGCCGCGTCGTGGCAGGGCACGGCTGGACCGACCTCGTCCTGGGCCCGGAGCGGCCGGCACGGGTGATCGACGGCCTCGTCACCGGGTGGCACGAGCCGGGTGCCTCGCATCTTCTGCTGCTCGAGGCTGTGGCAGGCCGGGACCTCGTCGCGGCGGCCTACCGTGCGGCGTCGCGTGAGGGCTATCTCTGGCACGAGTTCGGCGACAGCGCCCTGTTACTGCCCTGACTGCTGCGCTGGGTTCACCACAGGCCGCGGGGCGGCCACACGCGGACCACGGCACGCCCGATGACGGCACTCTGCTCGAGGGGCCCGTAGTCAGCGGAGTCCTCAGAGTTGGCTCGGTTGTCGCCAAGGACGAACAGCTGGCCCGCCGGCACCTGCACGGGGCCGAAGTAGACGCCGTCGACGCGTTCGTGGTTGACCTGGGGCTCAGGCAGGCGACGTCCGTTGACAAAAAGGTACGCATCGCGGATCTCGACCACGTCGCCCGCCGTCGCCACGAGTCGCTTGAGCACCGGGCCGTCGGACCCCGGCGCGTGGAAGACGACCAGCTGCCCGGGGTGCAGGCCGTTCACGTGCCAGCTGACGCGGTCGACGAGGACGACCTGACCGTGCGACAGGGTCGGCGACATGCTGTCGGACGACACCCGTGCCGGTGCAACCACAAAGGCGCGCAGCATGACCACCGTGGCGACGACCGCGAACATCGCGATCCAGCTGCGGCCGACACGGAGCAAGCCTCGGCGTGGCTGGCGTTCCCCCGCCTCGACTTCGGGCCCGGCCATCGCTGTGGCCGGGCCGTGCGTGGCTGCGGGGACAGGCGTCATGAGTCGTCGTCGGGCAGGTCGTCGACCTTGCACGGGTCGGCGTGGATGGGGTCGTTCTCGTCCTGCTCCACACCCTTCATGCCGACACTGAACTGTTGCATCATGTCGTGGTCCTCGTGCGGCAGGTTGTGGCAGTGCATCATGTAATAGCCACGCTGGTGCTCGAACCGCATGAGCACGCGGACCTTCTCGTTCTCCCCGACGTAGGCCACGTCCTTGGGCCCACGTTCCCAGGCGAACGGCGGCTTGCCGTTGCGGTCGATGATCTGGAAGTCGATCAGGTGGATGTGGACCGGATGGAACCAGCCGCCGGACTTGTTCTCGAGCTCCCAGATCTCGACGTCGTCCAGGTCCGGGTCACCGACGACGAGCTTGTAGTCGCTGTTCTCGACGTCCACCCAGGTCTTGCCGTTGATCGTCCACTCGCCGTTCTTGCGCTCGACGCTCATGTTCCGCGTCTTGACCGACTCCTGGGGGGTCAGCTGCATCACCGGGCTGTCGACGAGCAGGTCAGGGATCCGGTTGTTGCGGTCGTCCTCGATCTTGTCGTCCGTGACCACGAACTCCATGATCCGGTTGGTGAAGTCGTAGTCGACGTTGTTCTTGTTGCTGAGGTTGCGCAGCTGGATCTTCGTCCCGGCCTTGTAGTTGCGGAAGTCGATCAGGACCTCGTAACGCTCGGCCCCAGCGTGCCGGTAGTTCTGGACGGGCTGCGCCTTCGGCATGATGCCGCCGTCGGTGCCGACGATCACGAGTGGGGCGCCGTTGCTCAGCGTCGGTCGAAGGGAGCGCGAGATCGACGCGTTGAGGATGCGGAACCGGTAGACCCGCTTCTTCACCTTCATCGTGGGCCAGGGAACTCCGTTGACCAGGATCACGTCGCCCCAGAGCCCGGAGTGGCTGTTGTCGTCATAGGCGAGCGCGCCGTTGGCGGAGAACATCGCGTCGGAGACGGTCAGCGCGACATCGAACTCGTCCAGTGGCAACAGCTCTGACTCGGCCTTGTCGTGCAAGTGGTACTGCGCCGCGAGACCCGAGTAGGCGTTCTGAGCGGTGAAGTGCACGCCGTGGTCGTGGTACCAAAGCGTCCGCGCGGGCTGGAAGTTCGGGTATCGGTAGTCCTTGTAGAAGCCGTACGGCGTCACGTCGCTCGCGTAGCCGTCGTACTGCGGCTTGGAAGCCGAGCCGTGCAGGTGCGTGGAGGTCTTGAACGCGTTGCCGGACAACGGGTTGACCCGCGGGAGGTGGTTGCGCATGCGCAGCACGACCTCCGTGCCCTGCTGGGCATGGATGAGCGGCCCTGGGACGCCGCCGACCCACCGGTTCAGGTTGATGTCCCAGCCGTAGTAGCCGTACACCGGCGACGTGAGCCCCGGCACGATGTTGGCGGTCCCGGCTCGCTGCGTGACGCTGTAGTAGTGGACCGGCTTGCCTTCGTCGTTGAGGCCCTTCTGGTACGGCGACAACGCCTGCTGGCGGACGAACTCGGCCTGGAACGGTTTCGGCATGTTCTTGGATGCCAGTCGGCTTGCCGACTTGGTCGATACCGACGCACCGAGCGGCAAGCTGAGGCCCGCGGCCCCCACCGCGCCAAGAGCCCCCAGCTTGAGCATGTCCCGTCTGCTGACACTCATGATGCATTGCCCCCTGTCGCTGGCGACCTGGCCGATGCATGTCCCAGGTGCGCGCTTTCCAGAAACAGACTGATAGCGCAGCGCAAACGGAACGTAAAAAGTCACGCCCCGCATTGGCGAAATCGCGGTGTGCAGCGACTACTGGGCCAGACGGGCATGGTTTGGAAGGCAAGTGCCGGTTTGCGTTTCTCTCTCGCGAAACCCCGCAAGCCGCCGAAAACTGTTGCCCCATATGGCTTAATCGGCTGCGCCGGGTGACGATGCGTACTCACTGGTGCCGTTGCCGAACGCCGGCGGTGGCGGCAGGGATCCGTCGTCACAGTGGCGTTGACCGTTACGAGCAAACGCTTTGTGCGGGCTGTTGTGGCAGCACACCGGGCCCGCACCCTCGACAGGGTGGGGGCGCGCATGCGTCCTTGCCACGTGCGTGGCAAGGACGCGTGCGTCGGTGAAGGTGCTCGGAACGGCCCAGCCTCAGGCGGACGTGGCCGCCAGACCCCGCCGGCCGCCCCCGAAGCGCAAGCCCCGCTGCGCGGGGACCGTCATGGCGCCCCACGCGAGCGGCTCCTCGGCCGCGCCGGACAGGCCGGCCAGGCGTTGCAGTCGAGTCGACTCCTCCGCAGCCAGGCGCGCCTCGACGAGTGACCCCGCACCCCGCAGGTAGACAGCCCGCGCCGCCTCCGCACGGGCAGCCAAGGGCAGCACCCCGTTGGCCGAAGCCACCTGTGAGCCGATCCCCGCGGCCGCGGCGGCGGCTCGTGGCCGGCCACCGGACGCTCGTACCGCGGCCCGGGCGATCTGCCGCCAGGCCCGCTCGCGGGGCAGGTCTCCGGCGTTGCTCGTTGCCATGTCCATCAGGTCGAAGTAGTCCTGCGCCGTCGTCGGGTCGTCCGGTGCGACGAGGCCGACCAGGCGACCTGCGACCTGGGGGACGAGCAGCGGAGCGTTCTGCTCGAGCAGATCGTCCAGCAGTGACCGGAGCACGTCCACCGCGACCTCGTGCTGGCCGCGGGCGATCCGCAGCTCGGCGGACGTGAGGAGCCCGAGGTGGCGCACGAGGGGAAGCCCGGCCCACCCCAGCAGCGCCGGTTCCAACGCGGCAGCCGCCGCGAGCTCGCCGCGCTCGGTGAGGATGCGCAGCCGTGCCCAGCTGAGCTCGTCGGTGCTCGCCTGGCCGAGCCCGTCGGCGTTCCACAGGGCGCCGAAGGACGGCAGGCCGGCGTCGTGGGCACCCAGGCAACGCGCGAGGCGCAGCGTGCGCGCCACCTCGTGAGCACCCGCCTCCTGCGCGTCCTCCGTCGCCTGGTGCAGGGGCTCGAGGGCCTGCCGCGGGTCGCCCAGCAGCAGATCGGGCAGGTGCAGCGCCAGCGCTGCGCGACCACGCACCGCGGGGTCGTCCGCCCGCTGGCTCACCAGGGAGGCCGCACTACGGGCGCCTTCGAAGTCACGCTGGGGGAGCAAGACCGTCTCGATCTCCTCGAGCCGAGCCTCCCAGTCCGGGCGCGGCGCGCTCGACGCAGCGCCCGCGACACCGCCGATGTCGGACGCTCGGCGTCGGGGGTGTGGTGCGTCGGAGGTCGCGTCCAGCTTGTGCTTGAGCGCCGCGTGCGAGTCAAGGCCGTGCACCCGGGCGACGTTGACGGCGAGCAGGTAGGCCTCACGGGCCTCCTCGCGACGTCCCAGCGCCGTGCACGTGTCGCCCATCCGCTCGTGGAGGTCCACCCGGTCGGCCGGGCGCGCGTCCGCACTCGCCAGCTGTCCGGCCTGCACGAGGTGGTCGTGCGCCTCCGCGTGACGTGACTCGGCACTGGCGAGCCGAGCGGCGTCGAGGGCAGCGGCGCAGGCAAGCTCCGACTCGCCGGCCGCGGACCAGTGCTCGATGCGCTCGGCGACGGGGATCGCCGCCCGCTCCGCAATGCGCGCGTGCAGCCGGCGGCGTGCCGCAGGACGCAGCCAGCTCGTGACCCCGGTCCTGCGGACCGGGTCGCGGAACACCAGCCCACCCGGTGCCGTCATGAGCACACAGAGGTCGACCAGGTGATCGAGCGCCGTCTGGACCGCGACCCGCGGCTCGCGGTCGGCGTCGTCGGTCGGGACGTCCTCGTCGAGCAGCGGCACCAGCCCGGCGGCCGACACCGGGCGGTCCAGCACAGCGACCAGGGACAGCACGGTGAGCTCGACGTCGTCGAGCCGGTC
>JAVEDJ010000360.1 GCA_030841025.1 Actinomycetota bacterium | reverse complement strand
GTCGTCGTGCCCCGCCCCAGCGGCCGGACTCCGGATCTTGGTGATGCGCGTCGACCAGTTGGCCAGCGACGTCCGAGTGTTCTTGCAACTGCCGAATCCCGCCAGCGTGGGGTCCGGGAAGTACTCGGCCAGGGTGCAGGTCTGCGCGATGTACTCCGAGGCCATCCAGATCGACTGACCGTCGGTGACCGCAGCACCGTAGTCACCCCACCTGGTCCTGGGCGGATCTCCGACGAACGCCTTGTAGCTGGTGAACCCGTCCGAGGGTCCACTGCCGGGCCCGACGATGTGGATGGGTCCGGTGCGGCCCTTGGCGTCGATGCTGACGTAGCCGGCGCTGGGGTAGAAGTCCCGACCCATCACGGAGAAGGCGATCACTCCGCCGCCGCCAGGCTGGACGGCGATCGCGGGGTAGGTCAGGTTGTTTTCCTCCAGGGCCAGGTAGCCGTCACGCCGGACCCGGCCCTGGACCCGTCCGGAACGTCCGATGCTCGGGCTGACCGCGAACCACACGATGCCGTCCTTGAGCTCTCCACCGACCCGCACCGCCGTGCCCGCCGAGCCCCACAGGACACCGTCCACGAACCAGGTCTGCTGCATCCGGGTGTCACCAGCGTCGAGGTGCGACTCGACCTCGTCGTGCGCCGGTTCGTCGGCCTTGTCGAAGAAGATCTGCCAACAGCCGGGACCGAAGGGTGTCGGCATCGTGGTGTCGTTGACGCACTCGCCCAGCGGGATGTCGCCAGGCTTCTGGTCGGACAGCGGTGGGAACACGTAGGTCGCGCTGTCGATGAGCCGGCTGGAGATGTCCAGGGCCGGCGCGGCGGAGTCCAGGGACGAGGTGTTGGTCAACGCCCACAGGCCGATCTGACGAGCCGTGCCCGTCGGGTTCCCGGTCTCCGTGCCGTCGCCCGCGATCGTGCTGAGGAAGAACTCACTCCCCTGGCGCTCGGTCGAGTACTCACCGGCCGGAGACGTCGCCGGCCACACCGTGAAACCGGGCGTACCGGCGACGGTGAGGTTCTCGACCAGGGTCATCGCGACCGTCGCGGGATGCTCGGCCAGCTGCGCCTTGGAGAACGCAAAGATCTGGCTGGCGTTGTAGTCCGGTCCGAACAGGTCGTACTCGTTGGTCGAGATGTAGACGCCGTTGGCATCGGCGCCGATGTGCGGATAGTCCTGGAAGCACGGCCCGGGCGTCGTTCCGTCGGTCGTGCAACCGTGGTTCGGCGTGCCTTCGGTTCCGTCGTTCTGCGCGGGGACGTAGTAGACCGTCCAGTCCTTGGTCGGGTCCTCGCTGTTCGACACGGCGACATCGATGGTGTTCCGGCCGGAGAAGTCACCATTGGGCAGGACATGCAGGGTCGTGATGGCGACGATGAACCGCTTGTTGTCGGGGTCGTAGTGGCACACCGGGTCGATCACGTTCGGTCCGACAACCGGAGGGCTCTGGGTCCGATCGATCGCGGCCGGGTACTTGAAGAACGTGTTGAGGTCCTGGACGCCCGTCAGCGGGCTACCGGACTCGTCGTACACGCGGAGGACGCTGTTGACGGACTCGACCGTGAAGCCGCCGCCGACGCAGAGGGCCTGGTCGGGCGGTTCCACGGAGAACTGGTTCCCGCCGTTGGCGAGCCGCTGGTCACGGTGGTTGAGGCCTTCGATGCTCGCCTGGACCGCCGGGTTGACCGCCGCGACGTCGCTCGACTCGACCTTCGGCGCCTCGAGTGGGCGCTTGGGGAAGACCCCGTGCTCGAACTCTTCTCGGGGTCGGTCGGCCTCGACAGCGCCGGCTTCGTCGGGGTCGGACTGTGCGCGGATCTCCGGCTGCTGCAGCACGTCCGGCCCGAGGCCGGAGGCGCGGATGCTGGTTGTCCCGGCGCTGGGCACCTGGCGCGTCCCGTCCGCTCCGACGGCGCTCGACATGCCGGGCCCGCTTAGGAAAGCCGTGCCGAGGACGAACGCGCTTGTTGTCGCCACCAGTCTTCTCATGGGGGGTCTCCTAGACCTGGATGCCCGCCCCCCACGTGCGTGGCCGGCGGCGCCCCGACCACGCGTTCGGAGGCTCCTCGTGCAACCACGTGCTCCGATTAGACTCCCGCCCGCAACTCTCGACAAGAGCCAAGATCGGTCGTCGCCACCGACGCGGCTAGCGACCGTCCCACCGGGCGTGGGCCATGTCGACGCGGGCACCGCCGGACCGAAGCGGCGTCCCGTCCGCACGCAGCAGCGCCAGCGCCTCCCGCTCGTGGCCGGGAGGCGGTGACCCGTCGGCATGCAGCACGCGCCACCACGGAACCGACCCGCCGGACAGTGCCATCACGCGCCCCACCTGCCGTGGCCCGCCCCGCCCGACGTACTCCGCGATGTCTCCGTAGGACATCACCCGCCCCGGCGGGATCGCCTCCACCACGGCGAGGACGCGCTCCTCGAAGTCGTCCGGCCCCGGTACGTCGTCGGCAGCGGGTACGTCGTCGGGCGCGAGGTCGCCGTCAGCCGCCATCGGCGGGGACGACCTCTGCGAGCCCCCCGAGCTCGTCCTGGACCCGGGACGCGTCGCCGACGACGACCGTGGCCAGCCGGGCCGGCGCGAAGTGCCGCTGCGCCTGCTCGCGCACCTCGTCGGTGGTGACCCGGGCCAGGCGCTCGGGGTAGGTCCGCAACCACGACACGTCCAGGCCGTCGGCGAGCAGGTCCTCGAGCGTCGATGCGAGGCCCGACTGCGTCGCGGTCTGCAGCGCCAGGATGCCCGACGTGTAGTGCGCCGCACTGTCCAGCTCCTCGGCGGTCACCGGAGTCGTCGCGACGCGGCCGAGCTCGTAGGCGATCTCGACGAGAGCCGGTGCGGTGACCTCGGTGGCGACGTCGGCCTCGACGACGACAGTGGATGCCGTGTCCCCGTGCGTGATACCCGAGCGCGGGCTGTAGGTGTAGCCCTTGTCCTCACGGATGTTCTGCACGAGGCGCGACGCGAAGTAGCCGCCGAACACGACGTTCGCGAGCGACATTGCGGCATAGGCCGGATCGTCGGTCCGCGGCAGGGCGGGACCGCCCAGCCTGATGTTCGACTGCACCGCGCCCGGCCGGTCGACCAGGGTGAGGCCACCGCCGACAGGTACGTCGGGCTTGGGCAACCGTGCCGTCCCCTTTCCGGACCATCCCTGCAGCCTCGCCTCGACGTGGTCCAGGGCCCGGGCCGGGGTGATGTCGCCCACCAGCACCAGCAGGCTGCCCGCCGGCACCACCCAGCGCCGGTGCAGGGACCGCACCGCTGCGGCCGTCACCCCCGCGACCTCGTCGGGTGTCGGCAGGTCGCGCCCGTAGGGGTGCCCGTCGTACAGCCGGTGACGCAGCGCCTCCGCCGCTACCTCGGCAGGCTGGGACAGGCGCTGCCGGAGAACGGTCTGGAGCCGCTCGACCTCGCCCGCGACGGCGTCGGACGGATAGGCCGCGCTCGTGACGACCTCGCCGATCAGCTCGAGCATCCGGGGCAGGCCCTTGGCGAGCGACTCGCCGCGGATCTGCAGCCGGTCGGCGTCGGTGCCGACGGACAGTGCCCCGCCGATCTCCTGCATGGCGACCGCGAGCTCGGTGCGTGAGTGCTCGGCGGTGCCGTGCAGCATCGTCGCGTCGAGCGCCCAACGCTTGGGCAGGTGCTCGGGCTTGCGGCCGGCGAACGGGATGCGCAGGCGCGCGTGCACCATGGGGACGCCGCCGCGTCGTACGGCGACGACCCGCAGGCCGTTGTCGAGCACTCGCTCCGCGACTGCGGGCAGCCGCGGCTTGCGCGGCTTGGCCAGCGGCGGGACCTCACGTGCCCTCGGGGTCATCGGTTGCCCCCCGGGACGAGATCGAGACGGGCTCGGCGGTCCGGTTGCAAGTGCCCGGCTGCCTCGAGCACCTGCTCGGGCGTCACGGTGCCCAGACGGGCGGGCAGCTCGCCGACGAGGCCCGGGTTGTTGCGCTGCTGCTCGAACGCGGCCATCAGCAGGGTGCGGCCGAGGATGAAGTCGTTGCGGGTCAGGAGGCTGGCGGCCTGCCGCGCCTGTACCCGACCAACCTCGTCGGCGTCGAGGTCTCCGGCCGCGAGCCGGGCCAGCTCGTCGTCGACGGCTGCGACGACGCTGTCACCGCTGACGTCTGCCGAGTGATAGGCCTCGACGATCAGCAGAGTCGGGTCGCGGACGTCGAAGGGGTCCTGCATCACGCCGAGGTGAGCCGAGACGTCGGTGACCAGCCGGTCGGTGTGCACCAGGCGCTGGCGCAGCCGCGAGGCGTCGCCCCGGGTGAGCAGGTCGGCAAGTACGACGTAGGGCAGGTAGGCATCGAGGTCCGCAGGGTCGGGCACCCGCCAGCCGAGCGCGAGGGCCGGGGTCGGGGCGTTGTCGTCGACGACCTCGCCGCGGCGCTCCTCAGTGACCTCCGGCTCGGCGAAGCTGGGCCGTGGCGGCGTCTTTCGGCGCGGGATGTCGCCGAAGTGCTTCTCGATCAGCTCGAGTGCCTCATCGGGGTCGAAGTCGCCGCCGACCGAGAGCACGGCGTTGCCGGGTGCGTAGTAACGCTTGAAGAAATCTGCCGCGTCCTCGACGGTGGCGCTCTCGAGGTCCTCGAAGCCGCCGTAACCGTTGTGGGCGTTGGGGAATGTGTCGAACAGCAGCGGAGGCAGCGAGAGCCACGGGAACCCGCCGTACGGCTGGTTCAGCACGTTGACCCTGATCTCCTCCTTCACCACGGCGATCTGGTTCGCGAGGTTCTCCTCGGTGACCCGCGGCGACCGCATGCGATCGGCCTCGAGGAAGAGCGCGCGCTCCAGGGCGTTGGACGGCAGCGCCTCGTAGTAGTTCGTGTAGTCGAGGCGGGTCGAGCCGTTGAGGGTGCCGCCCGAGGACATCACGTAGCGGATGTGCTCCATCTTCCCGAGCGACGCCGACCCCTGGAACATCAGGTGCTCGAAGAGGTGCGCGAAACCGGTCCGCCCCTCAGGCTCGGACCGGATGCCGACGTCGTAGTAGACCGCTACCGCGACGACGGGGGCCGCCTTGTCGGGCGCGAGCACAACGCGAAGGCCGTTGCGGAGACGGTGACGGCGGACGTCGTACGACGTGGTGGGCACCGCGAGAGTTGCAGCCATCCGGGGACCGTACCCGTTGCGCCGTACGAAGCCCGGGGTGACCCGCTGATCCGCCCCGGCGGCGGGTGCCACCGGCTCCGCGGCCGGCAGGTGCCGCGGGCCGGTGGTTCGGTCGGTCAGTCGATCAGTAGGTCGGCAGCGACGGATCGATCTGGTTGGCCCAGGCGATCACGCCGCCACCCACGTGCACCGCGTCGGAGAAGCCGGCGCCCTTGAGCACCGCCAGGGCCTCCGCCGAGCGCCCACCGGTCTTGCAGTGGAGCACGACCGGCTTGTCCTGCGGCAGCTCGCCGAGGGCGTCCCCGTTGAGGATGCGGTCCTTGGGGATCAACGT
>JAVEDJ010000341.1 GCA_030841025.1 Actinomycetota bacterium | reverse complement strand
CCGGGCAGCCAGGTCTATCCCGGGGACCCGGTCCCACGGTTCGAGGTCCACTCCACGGTGGAGCGGGACGGCTTCAACCTGCTGCACATCGACCTCGGCTCCCAGACGGGTACGCACGTCGACGCGCCGTACCACTTCCGCGACGACGCACCACGCATCGACGAGCTCGACCTCGGGCTGTTCGCCGGGCCGGCTGCCGTGATCGACGTCCGCGGCGTCGGTCCACGGGAGCGCATCACCTGGGAGCGCCTCGCCGCCGGCTCGACCGCGCTGAAGCCAGGCGTCATCGCGCTGATCTGCACCGGCTGGTCGCAGCACTACGGGACGCCGACGTACTTCGAGAACCCGTTCCTCGATGCCGGCGCGGTGCAGCAGATGCTCGACCTCGGGGTGCGCACCTTCTGCCTCGACACGCTGAACATCGACGAGACGCCCGATGACGAGCACCCAGGCGAGGGCTACCCCGCCCACCTCCTGATCGCCGGGGCCGGCGGGGTCATCGGGGAGAACTTCCGCAACCTCGAGCTGGTCGACTTCCCCGACCCGTTCGTCTCGTGCCTGCCCATCGCACTGGAGCACGCCGACGGCGCTCCCGTCCGTGCGGTCGCCATGGAGCTGGAGGCCTGATGGCTGGACGATCACGGCCCGTGGTGACGCCGGCCAAGACCGACCGGGTACGCATCGGCGGCCGGCTGCGTGCCGCCCGCCAGGCCCGCGGTCTGACGCTCGAGAAGGTCGCGGAGGCCACGGGGCTCAACAAGGGGTTCATCAGCCGGCTCGAGCGCGACGAGGTGTCTCCGTCGGTCGCTTCCCTGCTCGCCGTGTGTGAGGTCCTCGGGATCCGGATCGGCGAGCTGTTCGAGACGCCGCAGACCCAGGTGGTGCGGGCCGCAGAGGGCCGGCGGATCAACTTCGGTGGCCGCAAGGTGCAGGAGTTCCTGCTGACGCCGGGTACCCAGAGCCAGCTGCAGGTCATCCATTCGACCATCGAACCGGGCGGCAACGGCGGCAAGGAGCTCTACACCCTCGACTGCGAGGTCGAGTTCGTCTACGTCGTACGCGGCGAGCTGCACGTCACTGTCTCCAGCGAGGCCGTCCTGCTGGCGGCGGGGGACGCCTTCACGTTTCCCGGCAAGGAGCCACACACGTGGGCCAACGCCAGCAACGACCAGGAGTGCGAGGTCCTCTGGGCGTTGGCGCCGGCCCCCTGATCGCATGACAGTGACCGCATGACAAAGGGGCGGCGTCCCGGAGATCTCCGGAACGCCGCCCCTCGTCGTACAGGTGGTTGCTACTCCTGCTCGGGCGTCGGTGTCGCGGCACCCGTGGGCGGGACCGCGGCCTCGACCAGCGGCTCATCAGGCAGCGACGCCTTCTGCTCCCCGACGAACGTGAAGATGGCCTCGTCACCCTCGCCCTCGGTGTCGACCAGGACGATCTGGCCCGGCCGCACGTCACCGAAGAGGATCTTCTCCGACAGCACGTCCTCGATCTCACGCTGGATCGTGCGGCGCAACGGACGCGCACCGAGAACGGGGTCGTAACCCCGCGTCGCGAGCAGGTCCTTGGCCGAACGGGTGAGCTCGATGCCCATGTCCTTGTCGCGCATCCGCTCGTCGAGCTTGACGAGCATCAGGTCGACGATGCGGACGATCTCTTCCTTCGTCAGTGCCGGGAAGACGATGATGTCGTCGACACGGTTGAGGAACTCAGGTCGGAAGTGCTGCTTGAGCTCGTTCTCCACCTTGGACTTCATCCGGGCGTAGCCGGTCGCGGTGTCGTCGCTGGCAGCGAAGCCGACCGAGAAGCCCTTGGAGATGTCGCGCGTGCCCAGGTTGGTCGTCATGATGATGACGGTGTTCTTGAAGTCGACCACCCTGCCCTGCGAGTCGGTCAGCCGACCGTCCTCCAGGATCTGCAACAGCGAGTTGAAGATGTCGGGGTGGGCCTTCTCGACCTCGTCGAACAGCACGACCGAGAACGGCTTGCGCCGGACCTTCTCGGTGAGCTGGCCGCCCTCTTCGTAGCCGACGTATCCAGGCGGCGAGCCGAACAGTCGCGAGACCGTGTGCTTCTCGGAGAACTCCGACATGTCGAGCTGGATGAGCGAGTCCTCGTCACCGAAGAGGAACTCGGCCAGCGTGCGCGACAGCTCGGTCTTACCGACACCGGACGGACCGGCGAAGATGAACGAACCACCGGGACGCTTCGGGTCCTTCAAGCCGGCACGCGTACGACGGATCGCCTGGGACAGCGCCTTGATGGCCTGCTCCTGGCCGATGACCCGCCGGTGCAGCTCGTCCTCCATGCGGAGCAGCCGCTGCGACTCCTCCTCGGTCAGCTTGAAGACCGGGATGCCCGTGGCGACGGCGAGAACCTCGGCGATGAGCTCCTCGTCGACCTCGGCCACGACGTCCATGTCGCCGGCCTTCCACTCCTTCTCCCGCTGCGCCTTCTCCTGCAACAGGGTCTTCTCGCGGTCGCGCAGTGACGCGGCCTTCTCGAAGTCCTGTGCGTCGATCGCCGACTCCTTGTCGCGCCGCACGTGGGCGATGCGCTCGTCGAACTCACGCAGGTCCGGCGGCGCGGTCATGCGACGGATGCGCATGCGCGAGCCGGCCTCGTCGATGAGGTCGATCGCCTTGTCCGGCAGGAACCGGTCGGAGATGTAGCGGTCGGCCAGCGTCGCCGCCGCCACCAGGGCAGCGTCGGTGATGGAGACGCGGTGGTGCGCCTCGTAACGGTCCCGCAGGCCCTTGAGGATCTCGATCGTGTGGGCGAGCGTCGGCTCGGCCACCTGGATCGGCTGGAAGCGCCGCTCGAGCGCGGCGTCCTTCTCGAGGTGCTTGCGGTACTCGTCGAGGGTCGTCGCACCGATCGTCTGCAGCTCACCGCGAGCCAGCATCGGCTTGAGGATGGAGGCGGCGTCGATCGCGCCCTCGGCGGCACCTGCGCCGACGAGCGTGTGCAGCTCGTCGATGAACAGGATGATGTCGCCGCGAGTGCGGATCTCCTTGAGGACCTTCTTCAGCCGCTCTTCGAAGTCACCGCGGTAGCGGCTGCCGGCGACGAGCGCACCGAGGTCGAGGGTGTAGAGCTGCTTGTCCTTGAGCGTCTCGGGCACCTCGCCCTTGACGATGGCCTGGGCAAGGCCCTCGACGGCGGCCGTCTTGCCGACGCCCGGCTCCCCGATGAGCACCGGGTTGTTCTTGGTGCGGCGGGACAGCACCTGCATGACCCGCTCGATCTCCTTCTCGCGCCCGATGACCGGGTCGAGCTTTCCCTCGCGGGCCTGCTGGGTGAGGTTACGGCCGAACTGGTCGAGCACCAGCGACGTCGACGGGGCACCCTCGGCGGGGCCTCCCGACGCGGCGGTCTCCTTGCCCTGGTAGCCGGAGAGCAGCTGGATGACCTGCTGCCGCACGCGGTTGAGGTCAGCACCCAGCTTGACGAGCACCTGCGCGGCGACGCCTTCACCCTCACGGATCAGCCCGAGCAGGATGTGCTCGGTGCCGATGTAGTTGTGTCCGAGCTGCAGCGCCTCGCGGAGGCTGAGCTCGAGGACCTTCTTGGCCCGGGGGGTGAAGGGGATGTGGCCCGAAGGAGCCTGCTGGCCCTGCCCGATGATCTCCTCGACCTGGCTGCGGACAGCCTCGAGCGAGATACCGAGCGACTCGAGCGCCTTGGCGGCAACGCCCTCACCCTCGTGGATGAGCCCGAGCAGGATGTGCTCGGTCCCGATGTAGTTGTGGTTGAGCATCCGGGCTTCTTCCTGTGCCAGGACGACAACCCGCCGCGCGCGGTCGGTAAATCTCTCGAACATCTATTCGCTCCTTAGAGAGCGGTCAGGCAGGTCGTGCAGCCACGGCGTGCGCCGCGGCCACCTGTCCCCTTACATGCTAGTCCGCGTGTGGGGGCACCTGGCCGCTCGTATCTGTCATCGTCCGCTCGGTCATGCTTCGAGCATCGGTACTGATGTGGTTCAACTGCACCTCAGGCGCCGAGATTCCGAAACCGGTACGCCCCCAGCGAACGCCTGACCAGGAGGAATGCTCCCCGTGACTGGCTCCTGACCGGGCGAGCGGCCATGATTCGGGGCGAGGTCCGTGATCTTCCCGGGGAGCTGGCATGAACGAGGTCGTGGTGATCGTGGCTGCCGGACCCGGCCTCGGGCTCGCGGTGGCGCGGCGGTTCGCTCGCGAGGGCGCGTCGATCGGGCTGATCGCCAGGTCCCGGCCGCGCCTGGAGGAGCTGGGCGACGGGCTGCGGGAGCAGGGCACCTTGGTCGCTGTCGCCGCGGCCGACGTCGCGGACGAGACGTCGCTGCGGGCGGCCTTCGCGTCCCTGCGTGACCTGCTGGGAGACGCATCGGTCCTGGTGTTCAACGCCTCGGAATGGGTCGAGGGCAGCCCCACGAAGGTCGCGTACGACGCGTTCCTGCACGGGCTACAGGTCGGTGTCGGCGCGGCCGTGGTCTCGGTGCAGGAGGTGGCACCGGCGATGCGGGCGCAGGGCCGGGGGACGATCGTGCTGACCGGCAGCGTCGCCGCCGAGCGGCCGTCGGTGGATGCGGCGACGGTGGGCGTCGCCAAGGCGGGCCTGCGCAACCTCGCGCTCTCGTTGCATCGCGAGCTCGAGCCCGAGGGGATACAAGTGGTCACGGTGACCATCCGCGGAGTGCTCCAAGGGCCTCGGTCGCTCGACATCGACGACATCGCCGAGCACTTCTGGGCGCTCCACGCGCAGCCGTCAAGCGCCTGGGCCGCCGAGGTCTCGCACCCGCCCCAGGTCCAGGAGTCCTCGGCCTAGAGCAGCAGGGGTACGGCGGCCACCGCCGTCAGCAGCAGCGCCGCCCACTCGAACTGCTTCTGCTTGGTGCGCCGGATGACGTAGCGGCCGACGACTGCACCAGCCACGACGGCGGGCACCAGCCAGAGGTCGAACAGCAGCGCCTGGGTGTCCAGCAGGCCGAGCCCGACACTGAAGGGCACCTTCACCGCGTTGACGATCAGGAAGAACCACGCGGCGGTGCCGAGGAACTCGAGCATCGGCAGGCCGGCCATCAGCAGGTAGAGGGTCATGACCGGACCGGCCGCGTTGGCCACCATCGTGGCGAAGCCGGCGATGACACCGACCGCCGCCGCGGCGCGCCGCGTGCTCCTTCGCCGACCGGCCGTAGGGGCGCCGACGGCGCCCTGGAGGCGACCGCCACGGGTCACGAGCTGGACGACCACGAGCACGAGCAGCACGACCCCGATCACCCGGCGCATCACGGCGTCGTCCACCCGGGAGATGAACACGGCGCCGAGCACGGTGCCGGCCGCCACCCACGGGAGCAGGCGCAGCAGCAGGCCCCAGTTGGCATGCCTGCGGTAGATGAGCACCGCCATCACGTCACCCACGAGCAGCAACGGCAGCAGCGTTCCAGTGGACTCCCGCGACGGCAGCACCGCCGCGAAGACCGCCACCGAGATCGAGGCAGCGCCGCCGATCGACGTCTTCGCGAAACCGACCAGCAGAGCGGCGGCGACCAGGAGCCAGGCCGTGCCAGCGACGTCAGGCACGGCCGGCCACCTACCGCCGCGTCAGGCGGTGGATGCCGGCGGAGCCAAGGTGCTCACCCGCTGGGCGATGGCCTCGTGGACCTCGTCCTCGGACTGCGCGCCGTCCACGGTGACCAGCCACTCGCGCCGGCTGTAGTACTCGAGCAGGGGGACGGTCTTCTCCAGGTAGACCTCGAGCCGGTGCTCGATGACGTCGGTCGTGTCCTCCGAGCCGCGCGAGCGCGCGAGCAGCCGGCGGATCAGCTCGTCCTTCGGGACGTCGAGGTGGATCGAGGCCTGCACGCTGGCTCCGAGCCTGTGGGCGACGTCGTAGGCCGCCTCGGCCTGCTCCACCGTGCGGGGGAACCCGTCCAGGACGTAGCCGCCCTGCTCGGTCGCCCCGATCACCGGCTTGTACAACATGTCCATCACGACGCTGTCGGGCACGAGGTCGCCCTTGTCGACGTACTGCTTGACGGTCTGACCCAGCGACGTGTTGTCGCGCACGTGCTGGCGCAGCAGATCCCCGCTGGAGATGTGCGCGATGCCGAAGCGCTCGGCGAGCCGCACAGCCTGGGTGCCCTTGCCGGAGCCAGGTGCACCGATCAACAGCAGACGCACGGGGACCACGGCTCCTCTCGTCGGGGTGCTGACCGTACCTGCAGTCTCAGGGGGTCCCCGGAACGCTGTCACATGTCGGACGCTCGGGGCTTCGCGCTCAGCGGCCCGCCGGCTCCAGCTCCCGCGCGGCCCGCAGTCGACCCGCATCGGCGAGGGCGCCGAGAGGGGGCAAAACGGCGTACGCCGACTCTGACCGGCGCCCGACGACCGCGATCGCGAGCGCGATGACGGCGGCCCCGGCCACGGCGTCCAGCACGTAGTGGTTTGCCGTCGCGACGACGACGAGGACGGTCCCGGCCGAGTAGGCGACTGCGACCACCCGCAGCCAGGTCGTCCGGGTGCAGAGGAAGACCACCCACGTGCACCAAAGCGCCCAGCCGACGTGCAGCGACGGCATCGCGGCCAGCTCGTTGGTGAGGCCGCCCAGCCCGCGTGGGGCGCTCGCGTCGCTCCCCCACCAGCCGTGGGTGGCCGTCGCGGCGAGCGTGTCGACGTAGCCGGGCAGCATCCGCGGGGGCGCCATCGGCAGGAGGGTGAACCCGACCAGCCCCACGGCCGAGGCCACCACCAGGGAGTTGCGGACGCGCCGGTACTGCGGGACGTGGGCGCGGTAGACCCAGATGAGCACGGCCGGTGTCACGACGTAGTGCAGGGCCGAGTACCAGTAGCTGCTGAGCAGGGCCAGTGCGGGAACGCTCGTGAGCGTGGAGTTCGCCCAGTGCTCGACGTCCAGGTGCATCGCCGCCTCGAGGTGGAGCAGCTGGCGGGCATTCGCCGTGGCGGCACCCACGTCGGCATGTGCCAGCAGCCGGGCCGCGCTGTAGCCGACATACAGCAGGGCGAGCAGGAGCAGCTCGCGTCCGGCGCGATGCGCCCGGGGGACAGTTGTGTTCGCCACTCGTCGACCATGTCGAACGCGCACCCCCGTGCACATCCGTGATGGCCCCCGACCGACCCTGGCGTTCCCCCTAGGGAAGGCGGCGCGGGGCCTCTGGCGCAAGCCCTTATGGGCGCGGCGAAGGTAGGGCAGGATGACCCGCGATGCGTATCGCACTGTTCGTCACCTGCTTGGCCGACGGGTTGTTCCCCGACGTCGGGAAGGCGACCGTGACCCTGCTCGAGCGGCTGGGTCACGAGGTCGTGTTCCCTGCGGCCCAGACCTGCTGCGGACAGATGCACATCAACACCGGTTATCAGGCTGATGCCCTGCCTCTGGTGCGGCACCATACGGAGGTCTTCGCGCCGTACGACGTCGTGGTCGCACCGTCGGGTTCCTGCGTGGGGTCGGTGCGTCACCAGCACGCGATGGTGGCCCGTCGTCATGATGACGAGCTGCTGGCCACCCGGGCCGACGAGGTGGCGGCCAAGACCTATGAGCTGTCCGAGCTGCTCGTGGACGTGCTCGGGGTCGAGGACGTGGGCGCCTACTTCCCGCACCGCGTGACCTACCACCCGACGTGCCACTCGCTGCGCCTGCTGCGGGTCGACGACAAGCCGTTGCGGTTGCTGCGCAAGGTGCGGGGGCTGGACCTGGTCGACCTGCCGGACGCGGACCAGTGCTGCGGCTTCGGCGGCACGTTCGCGGTGAAGAACGCAGACACGTCCACGGCCATGCTGGCGGACAAGATGCGCAACGTGCTCGACACCCAGGCCGAGGTGGCAACTGCCGGCGACTCGTCGTGCCTGATGCACATCGGTGGCGGGCTGTCGCGGCTGCGCGCGGGGACGCGCACCCTGCACCTCGCCGAGATCCTGGCATCGACAGATGAGGCCGCGCCATGACGACCTTCCTGGGCCTGCCGGTGCACGCACCGCGAGGAGTGGGCCACCTGCGCGGTGACGAGCCGTTCCCAGACGCGGCCCGCAAGGCGCTCGCCAACACGCAGCTGCGCCGCAACATCGGCCACGCGACGGCAACGATCCGGGCCAAGCGCGCAGCGGTCGTCGCCGAGCTCGACGACTGGGAGCAGCTGCGGTTGGCGGGTGAGGCGATCAAGACCGCGACGATGTTGCGGCTGGACGATCACCTGGAGCAGCTGGAGCGCAGGGTCACCGAGCGCGGCGGCACCGTGCACTGGGCGCGCGACGCCAACGAGGCGAACGAGATCGTGACCCGGCTGGTCCAGGCGACCGGTGAGAGCGAGGTCGTCAAGGTCAAGTCGATGGCCACGCAGGAGATCGGGCTGAACGAGGCGCTCGAGGAGGCCGGCATCGCGGCCTTCGAGACCGACCTGGCGGAGCTGATCGTGCAGCTCGGGCACGACAAGCCCTCACACATCCTGGTTCCCGCGATCCACCGCAACCGCTCGGAGATCCGGGAGATCTTCCTGCGCGAGATGGCCGGCGTGGACCCCGAGCTGACCGACGACCCGCGACGGCTGGCAATGGCGGCGCGGGCCTACCTGCGCCGCAAGTTTCTCTCCACCAAGGTCGGGATCTCGGGCGCCAACTTCGCCGTCGCCGAGACCGGCACCATGGTCGTGCTCGAGTCCGAGGGCAACGGACGGATGTGCCTGACGCTGCCCGAGACGCTGATCACGGTGATGGGCATCGAGAAGCTGGTGCCCACCTGGACCGACCTCGAGGTGTTCCTCCAGCTGCTGCCTCGCTCCTCGACCGGCGAACGGATGAACCCGTACACCTCGGCCTGGGGTGGCGCGCACACCCTGGATGACGGGTCCCCCGACGGTCCCCGGGACTTCCACCTGGTGCTGCTCGACAACGGGCGAACCGCCACGTTGGCCGACGAGGTGGGCCGCCAGGTGCTCAACTGCATCAAGTGCAGCGCGTGCATGAACGTCTGCCCGGTTTACGAGCGCACCGGTGGCCACGCCTACGGCTCCGTCTACCCGGGGCCGATCGGCGCCGTGCTCTCGCCCCAGCTGACCGGGGTCGAGGACAACGCCTCGCTCCCCTACGCCTCGTCGCTGTGCGGGGCGTGCTTCGACGCCTGCCCGGTCCGCATCGACATCCCGTCGGTCCTCGTGCACCTGCGCGCCCAGCACGTCGAGGAGCAGAAGACCGCCCGCCGGTTGCCGACGCCGGAGGCGGTCGCGATGGCAGCGGCCTCCTGGACCATGTCGACGCCGAAGCGGTTCGCGGCGGCGGAGAAGGCCAGCCGGGCTGCCCGCGTGCTCGGCGGGAAGAAGGGCCGCATCAGCACCCTGCCCCCGCCGCTGAGTGGATGGTCCGGCAGCCGCGACGCACCCGTCCCGCCGAAGGAGACCTTCCGCGAGTGGTGGGCCCGCACCCGAGACGTCCCGTCATGAGCGCCACCGGCAGCACCGACGCCGCCAAGGAGGAGATCCTCCAGCGGATCCGCAGCGCGCTGGGCAGCCGCCCCGCCGCCGAGCCCGCGCCCCGCGACTACCGGCGCGCGGGTGCCGAGGCACCGGGGAGCTCCGCGCTGCTCGACCTCTTCGAGGATCGGTTGGTCGACTACAAGGCGACGGTGCACCGCACGACGTCGGACCACGTCGGCGACACCGTGCGCAGCGTGATCGCGACGCTGCTGCCCCAGGGCGGGTCCGTGCTCGCTGCCTCCGCGCTGCCGGACGAGTGGCTGCCGGAGGTCACCCGGGACACCGGGTTCACGGCCCGCGAGCTGGATCAGTTCGCGGGGGTGGTGACCGCGTGCGCGGCCGCGGCGGCGCAGACCGGCACCATCGTGCTGGACGGCTCGCCCGACCAGGGCCGCCGGGCCATCACGCTGGTTCCGGACCTGCACGTGTGCGTCGTGCGCGCCGAGCAGGTCGTCGAGACCGTGCCCGAGCTGCTCAGCCGACTCGACCCCACCCGGCCGCTGACGTTCATCAGCGGGCCGTCGGCGACCAGCGACATCGAGCTGCAGCGGGTGGAGGGTGTGCACGGCCCCCGCACCCTCGCCGTCGTACTCGTCACGCCCTGACCGCCGCCGGTGCTCAGCCGCCCCGGCCCCGCCCAGCGGTACTCGTCGCGCCCCGGCCACACCGGTCCAGTGGTCATGGTGGGACCGCCAAGGTGACCACCCGGCCGGTGAGGCGGCTTTCAGCCGTCGTGGGTCAGCCGTGCGCCTGGTCGTAGGCCGCGACGACATCCGCCGCGATGCGGCCGCGCTCGTTGACCTTGTGGCCGTTGGCCCGCGCCCACTCGCGGATCTCCGAGGTGCGGTTGTCGGCCCCGCCGCTGCGGCGGCTGCGGGCCCGGCCGGCGCGCCCCCCGATGCGGCGTGCGGTGCCGACGTAGGGCGCGAAGGAGTCGCGCAGCTTGGCAGCATTAGCCGTGCTCAGGTCGATCTCGTAGGAAACTCCGTCCAACGAAAAGGAAACGGTCTCCTCGGCAGATCCCCCGTCGATGTCGTCGACCAGGATTACCTGAACTTTCTGCGCCATGAATTACTCCTGCCTCGGCAAACGTGGGTGATTCCACGAAAGCATAGAGCAGGGTCATTGGTGGG